>JAEUHE010000192.1 GCA_016793885.1 Verrucomicrobiales bacterium | reverse complement strand
AGCAATGGCTTCGTCTGAAAGGACTGGCCCAGGGCTCGAGTGTTCGGCGATCCAACTACGAAATGCAGCGAGTCTTTCAGCGGGACCATGCTTCTCGACAGGAACCAAATTGGAGATTGCTCCATCGGCTACGCCGACAAGGAGGGACCGCAGTAGCTCGTCAAGGCTCTGGCCTCGGCTTTCCGCGAGGTTTCTCAGCATCGCTTCGGTTTCTGGCTTTGCGTCAATCACGGGAGCTACCTCAAACCATCTCTTGACCTCGTCACCACTGTCATTTCTTGGCAGATCCTAAAACCCTGTCCAGCACAACACGATCCATTTCCAGATCATTTAGCGTCAGCGCCCCTGTTGTGACTTGGTGTCGTTTGAGAACAGCGTCGATTTCGAAACGATCGAGTTCCAGCACTTTACTTAGCTCTAGGGGATTGAGCCTGCCTTCGCGAAACAGTGAGACAGCCAATCGCTCCCTGGCCGCGCCGCCAACCGATTGCAACGCTTCAGTGAGCTCTGGAGATAGGGGAATGGAGAGCATGTCTGCCATACACCAAACTAGCACTTTCCGTTTCGTTTCTGCAAAGGCAACTCCTGATCTGCAATTTACGCAAGGCCGTAGCGTGTTTTGGTCGCTCGAAAGTCTTCAAGCTCGGCCTCAATTGTCCCGGGGATGAGGCGAGGAGCGTCGATGATCGCCTCTTCGAATCGGTGCTTTTCAGCATCTCTGACAAGGCGCTCCACGTCATCACGAGTGATCGGGATGTCAAAACGCTTCAGCGTCTCTTCAATCTGGGAAATGGTCATCACCACGCCGGGATGATCTTCGATGTTGTGAAATAGAAATTTGTCGGGCACTCCGCGTTTTCGCCCTTGAACGCACTCGATGAAAAGAAAAAAGCCGGGATACTGGGCGTCGAATCCGATGATCACATCAACCCCTTTCGGCACGCCATCAAAAATGGGGTATCTAGCCATACAAATCCTATCTAGCCCCGCACCCTCAGCCTGGCAAGCGCGAACCGCACTTGTCCTTTGTCGTTTCTCTTGGTGAGATAGATTTGGTTACGTTCTTTGAAAAGGAGGGTCCGATGTCGCAGCTCGCATATCTAATGCCGATCGCCGTGCTACTCATTATCTTAGGTCGATTGCTTTTCCCTCGAAGGTCCATCCGACTTTCCCATCTGAGGGGCGCATCCCTCCGGAGCGAAGCCCAGGTGACCGCGATTCTTCAGAGCACTAAAGAAAAGGCCGATCCCGGAATTGCCATTGGAAAACATCGCTTTCCCTCCGAGATTGCCAATGAGCACATCGCCTTTGTCGGAGCAACGGGTTCCGGAAAAACCGTTATGCAGCGGCTCTTGATGCAGAGCGCCCTGCCGCTCATCGGCACGGGGCAAAAGCACCGCGCTGTGATTTATGACGCTAAGCGCGACCTCTTAAGTCTCCTGGGCGGCATGAAACTAAAATGTGAGGTTCACCTGCTAAACCCCATGGATTCACGCGGGGAGGCGTGGGATACGGCAGCAGATATCACGACCGCCCCGGCAGCCCACCAGCTTGCCCGAATCCTCATCCCTGCAAACGAGAATGACCACAACCGGTTTTTTCCTGATGCCGCGAGAAGCCTGCTGGAAGCGACGTTCCTGTTTCTCATTCGTCAGCACCCCGGCAAATGGACCCTCCGCCAAGCGCTACTCTTGGTGAGAAACCCAAGGCATTTGGAGCAGGTCCTGAGTTCAAGCTCAGACACCCACGACCTTTTGAACCTCTTTGAATACAAACCGACTCTCCAAAATATTATGGCAGCAGTGGTGACCTACCTCCGCCCCTACCAGTTGATTGCCGCAGCCTGGGAACATGCACCCCGAAAACTAAGCCTCACCCAATGGATGAAATCGGAATCGATTCTTATCCTGGGTAACGACGAAGGAAACCGCGCCGCCGTTGATACGCTTCACAGGGTGCTTTTTTACCGCATCGCGGAATTAATCTTGAGTCGTCCCGAAGGTGATGGCGGACAAACCTGGTTTTTCTTGGATGAAATCCGCGAAGCTCAGAAATTAGATAAGCTGCCACAGCTTTTGACCCAGGGCCGCTCCAAAGGTGCCAGGGTCGTGCTTGGCTTCCAAGATATCGAAGGGCTCCGCCACGTTTACCAAGACAAAGTAGCCAATGAACTGGTCGGTCAATGTGCAACCAAGGTGATTCTAAGATTGAACAGCCCTGAGACCGCCTCCTGGGCTTCCCGAGTGCTGGGTAAGGAGGAAGTGATGGAGAGCCGCCGAGGAACCTCAAGGCAGCTTGCTCCGTCTCTCTCGCAAACCGTCGGTCAGTCCACCTCCCACGGAATCTCCCAGCGCCCCCTGGTCCTTGAGAGCGAATTAACCGAGCTTCCCAAAACATCATTT
>JAEUHE010000191.1 GCA_016793885.1 Verrucomicrobiales bacterium | reverse complement strand
GCGCAAAGCCTTCCTCCAGCTGTTGTGGCATGTGGGCGCATCTCAAATCGACTGTGCTTCGTTGGTTGCCGAGAACATCGACTGGAACAAGAAAACCATCGGCTATCGCCGACGTAAAAACGGGATGCCCGCCACCTTGCGCTTCGGCGAGGAAGTGGCGTCGCTTCTCCGGACACTACCGAGCAGTGGGCCGCTCTTTCCGAACTGGTCCAAACTTCGCTCTGAGGAACGAGCCTCGAAATTCTATTCGAAATGCAAGGGCCTGGGGATCGCAGGGATAAGTCTCCACTCTTACAGATACGCTTGGGCCGAACGTGCCAAGTCTATTGGATACCCCGAACGGTACGCCCAGGAAGCCCTAGGTCATTCCAGTGCGGCTGTGCACCGGGCGTACGCAAAAGGCGCGAATGTGGAGTTGCCACCGTTAGAGGAATATCAAAGTGGCACTGATTCGCTTGCGCACCCTGTCTGAAGTAATTGCCTCTATAATTTTCATCCGCTTCAAACGGATGAATCCATGGATTTGTTCTAGTGTCCCATGAGTTCATCCTCATTGGGTTCGCACACCCATCTAGCAACCACGAAGCTCAACGCCATGCATAAATAGCCGAAGGTCCAAGGCCATGCCGGACTCCATACTAGATTCGTCTCCGTGCCACTGAAAGTATAGGAATGCATCAACCCCGTCATGGAGAAAACAGCTGCGATGCAACACCAGCCAGCAGCCGCATTGAACCGCCTCTCAATGAGGCAAACCGTCGTGCTCGCCAGGATCATTCCTGTGAACACGAAGCCTTGTTCGAGTGCAAAGGCCCCATGGATCCAGATATCACGATTTTGAAATTGTTCAATGATTGCACCTGCGGTGGCACCCGTGCTCGCCACCGCGAGAGCGGACTTTGCAATGAAGGCTCCCCATGCGGCTAGAGCAGGCAGAATGCCCATTACCACTGCCGGTGCATGAGTGTAAGGTGTAGCCTGGAATGCCTGAGCGGTGATGATCATCCCTATCCATATCAGGATCGCCATCCCAGCCTCGATCGGAACAGCCCAGGCGGCGTAACCAAGTAAACCACTCAATATGAGAAAGGTGAGGATTACACCGTTGAGCACCGAATAGCCCGCCCGAGATCCGAGCGCTTTCCATCCCGGGTGCCCAACATAGATGGTGGTTGGGAAGCAGGATCCGAATGCAGCCGCAGCAAGGGTTCCGAGTCCATTCACTGCCAATGATGGCGCGGTAGGGTAATCATCACCTGCAGCCTCGGCGGATTCGACGTTCTGTAGCGAACCAATTAGATTGAACAGGGCTATCGGAAGCACAACACCCAAATACTTCCAGCCGCCACTCGTGAAACCGTCGGAGATTTCTTGCAGGGTTGCGGAGGGCAAATGCAAGCCGGTCCAGCTTGGTGGACTACCAATTGGCGCGTAGCCGATGAACCAGGCAATGGTCGTGCCCAGCAGAACACTCAGCAGTCCTGCTGGGAGAGGACCCTTCAAACGCGATCGAGAGAAGTAGAGCAACATTACGATCCCCAGAGTGGGAAGTCCGACCTCAGGCCGTGCAAACGTCCGGAAGAGAAAACCGAGAGACACAAAGCTCAGGGCGATGCCTGCAAGAGCGGAAAGCAGAGCTGCACGTGGAATGAGTTTTCGAATTCGGTTACCGACAGCTGCCCCACAGAATTCAACCACTCCAGATCCGAAACATGCGAACAGTCCCACGTGCCATGCGACCTTGCCTGGATCTGCAGCACCTGCTCTTTCTGCCGCAAGCTTTGCTGGCAACATTACAAGGAATACAAAGCCAATCAGGGAGACAGTATTAATCCCGTAGGGAAGCGCGCAGACATCGTTACGACCATGTGTAATTGCTAGGCGCCTAGCCTGCCACCCGTAATACAAGTTCCCGACCAACAGTGAGACCGCTACTCCGGGGAGAATTACGTCGAAGATCAGATGATCGCTAAACCCTAGGACACCCTTGCATAGGACTACGATGAGCAGTATCTGAACGAGATTGTCGATCGCTAGGCCAAAGAAGCCATCGACGTCCCCACGAACGAACCACGGCGTTGAACGAATCGTGCTCACCTAGTGTTATAGTCTAGTCTCGATTGTCGGAACCTAGAGAAGGAGACGCTTCCGGAGATGGTAGGTAGGAGACCCACTTTTCCGTGAAAGCTTTCTCCATGTCCACCCCGAGCAGGTGAGCGGTCAGGAAGGCCATTCCGATAACATCGGCTAGTTCTTTTGCCACCATTTCTTTGGCCGCCTCTCTAGAGGTCCGTTTTTCCGGTCGGACCAGTTCGTCGTAGACCATCAAGGCTTGAGCGAGCTCGCCTATCTCCTCGTATAGCTTTGATTGAATATATGTCCTCGTGAGGGGAATCTTAAATTTCTTGGAATACGATTCCGCTACAATGACGATGGTCTCTTCTAAGGTCTTGATTTCCATTGTTAGATGACTATTTCACTTAATTGTACGGATTGATTTGCCGAGGTACTTTCGGAGGTGATTGCGTTTAAAGCGATAATTCCTCCAGATCTCTTGGATACTCATTTCCTTTAGATTCCCAAGGGACTCTACCTTATCTTGGGCATCATAGACAGGCCACGCGTATGTCTCACCGTTCGGATACGTGAGGATCGAATAACCCTCAGTGTCCGGAGTCCAGGTTGTCATGCGCAACGCTGGAGTCCATCCGAAGCTCTCTCGCATTCCCACCAGCTTATTGAACAGAGTCTCCGCCTCTTCCTCAGAAATGAATTCAGAATCCTCGAGGAAGAGCCCGTTCCCTTTTCTGATCGGCAAGATTAGCTTCAGCTTGCCTGCGCCTATCACATCTGCGATCTGACAAGTGAAGGGAATTGCGTCAACGATGCTCCTGAGCACAACTGCTGAGAGGGATAGGGGCAATCCAACTTCCTTGAATGCGCGGATCCCTGACATAATTTTGTCGTAATCACCCCGCGCCTTTCTTGTCACTGATCGAGGCCCCTCCAGTCCAACGTTCACGAAACTAACCTTCCCTACCAACTTTTCCGCCACGCGCTCCCCAGGAGTGGCATTAGTCGGGAGACCCACAATAAAGTCTTGGGAAAACATCGAAGCTATTTCCACAAAGTCCGCGCGAACAAGAGGTTCGCCTCCAGAGAGAAACACTCTTTGGATACCCTTGAGGTTCATTCTCATCTTATCCAGGTCAGCCATAGTTGGATCGTCCATCTGAGTGGTTTCGCTGCAGAATGCACAGTCAAAGTTGCACCGGCGGGTCACCTGTAGAATCACCGAGAGTGGCGTGTCAATTGCCTCAAGAGCCTTGTCTATGCTGAATCCCTGAAGGGAATCGAAACTATGCGTCTTCCCATCAAAGAATATGGACTCTGGTTTGGATTTAAGTGTGTTCATAGGGGATTTTTGATTGTCTTGGATACGAGATGTGACCGAAGTTGCTCGGATAGCTTGGCAGCAGACTCTTCGATCGAACTATACTCTTGTTCGTAAATGAACAGCGATGTTTTGGACGACAGGGCCTCTAATTTGGCGGCGCTCAAGAGTGTTTCTTGGAATGCAAAGGCGGAGGGGAAAACGGTGTTCATGTCCAAGTACCTCCGTCTCGAAGCCACCAACCGTTCCCAGGTCGGAAAAGTTACTCGGAAGAAAACCATGACATCCGCTTTCGGCAGCGTCAGATGGTCCAAACGCGCCATTCCAACTGTGAGATCGAAGTAAGGGTTCTGTCGAGAGATCAGCCAATCCATATCAGGCGCCTCGAGGTAGCGCGACATCAGAACGTCGTAGTAGGAATCGATCACCGCAACAGCCCCTGCGTTGGCACAAGCTTTGGCATCATAGAGCTTGGGAATCCGCATGGCTCGGAAGCAAGAGATGGCGGTAAAATTGCCGACATCGGATTGCATGCTTATGGCTTCAGGCCATTCTGCTTCCTCAGGCTCAGCCCAATACCGCCAGCCGTTCATAGCTGAAGTCCTTCGCAGAACGGAAGTCTTCCCGGCGGCGGGAATTCCAACCCCCGCGATGAGACATCCGCTTGGAACTGGTTTCATAATTTCCAAACCCTAGATGATCCTGCTGGGCACGGCTCATCAATCAGGACGCATGAGCAGCCCAGAGGTGATCATTCTACAGAGGTATACGGATCAGCCGTGCAGAATCTTACATAAAACCTACCTAAATCTCCCCGTGGATGTTGGTTTTTGACCGAGCTGCGGTCCTGCCGTCGCTCTCAATACTCTACTTTGAAGGTCGGGGAATCCTCCGTTCGCACGTGCCGTTTGTCATAGAGCCTTGTTGTTAAAATATTTGAGTGCCCAAGCCACACTTGCACGAGCGATGTCTGACCTGTGCTCCAGGGCATTGGTCGCCGCCGGTGGTGGATCGACGCCGTTTGGTGCTTTGACATACCTCTCAGGCTAAAACTCGCCGCTGACGAAGACACTCCCTGCGAGATTGTGAACTCCGTTCGACGCGCTGTGTCACCGATCCCCGTAAATGTTCAAACAGAAGTGGAAGGACGAGAATTTCCAGAAGCTGCAGCGGAGATGAGCACAGATCGAGGCTTGTCCCGACACGCAGGGTTCAATTTCATTCATTCAAGAATCGCAGGAATTGGATTGACATATGCAGATGCATTAGGAAGCGTGCCCTTGTGAAGGCTAACCAGGTCAGGTCACAAAGGGAGGATCAACCTCAACAGAGCGAACCACACCCCAGCGATCAAAGGCCCCCTAGATCAGCTCAGGCAAGAATACACCCCATCGTCATCTACCCATTTAGCCAGTCGAAGGACTACTCCAACCTTAAGGCACTCTATCAATTCATCACAGAACTAAATAAGGAACCCGCGAAGTATGCGAGGCCGATCACTGTCTTGAACCGTCAGACGTTTCACAATAACGCGAGATACAAATTCGATGCGGACTGGAACCGGGAGTTCGAGTCATTCTTACATGAAACAGTCGGGAAGTGTTCTGAAATCATCCATGCGTGGTGCGTTGATAGTTGCCAAATGTGGCTCGCTGGATTGGGTCATGCCTATGACCACCACTATTCAGGCGAAGATGTTTACTGGCTCATTCCTGGAGACTTTAACTACGCTACCTCAATCGGGAACGGAGTCCTGCAACAACTTAAGGAAATCCCCAACGCTGTCATGTATCGCAGCCAAGATTTCTGCGTGGGCGAGATCGAGGTGCGTGTACATAGCTCGAAACAATTGATCGACACCTACGGCACGTATGGCCTTCTTTACAACTGGTTTCCTCAGGAGGCTCAAAAAATCAGAGAGGTTACCGATAAGCCGAGAACCGAATTCTTTGCGATCAATCACCCATTCTTGCGAGAGGTACTACGACAGCGGTGCTACGCATATGAACAGACTATCGTTATTTTGCTGTATGCCGTGTTCGGAAAGAAACGAATCTCCAAGATCAAGCTCGGTCAAATATCCGATTTGGAGCAAGGGCGAGACACACTTGCTGCAGCAATGCAGCAAGTGGAACGCACCGAGCGGGTGCTTAAGCTTTTCTACCGCGAACGGTATGAGCAACAATCTGACTGGATCGAGACTTTTCGGAGACTTGATGCCCAATCGGCCCAAATCCGCGGGGCGGCTCTGGTAATTCTTCAAAACCTCCTAAGCTAGCTTGTAACTTGCCAACTTAAATGGCGCGAGGGTGGACAAATTATTTGGTGCGGTTTCTCACCGCCCTCTCCAAGTGAAATTCACAGAAGCAAAATGTTTTTCCCGTGAGCCTGATTTGCGCGAGAACCCCCAATACCCGTTCCGATCGCCGGTGATCCGTGGTACGGTGGGGGCGACAAATTGGTGTAGGAAACTACCCTTTTGCATGTCGTTATGTTCGGTGGAGGAGGAATATGGGCGAGAAAGAGACGGATTTGGGTAGCCAAAACGGTATACGAAATAGTTTGCGCTTGTCCAGCTGGTCAGCATGTGGTGAATTCACAAGCGGTGTCTCGCTGATCTCCACCTGGGGTCACTCCTCGGAACGTAAAAGAATTTTACGTTAAGGAGGCATCGATTTCAGAACAGGGGTAAAATCCAACAAAGGGACGAGAGGTCGTACGAGCTTGGGTTATGAGGCATTCCAAGCTAGCCCCGGGGTTTCCACCGGCCTGTGTCGTCGTCAAAGCTAGATGATCGTGGCAGTCCAGCCCCTTGCCATAACGCGTCGAAAGCAGGTTTCAGCAGCACGTCACAGTCCTGCGGGAATTCAGCCAAAAATATTTCGGGCAGCATCAGTGTTTCTCTATCGAAATTGGACTTCTCAAAAAAACTGCTTAGGTCGGATCGGCACAGCAGCTTATAGCCTTTTATTCCGTGGACGGTAATGGAGACTATGATCGGAGGTAGAACTTCAAGGATTTCTAAAATCTTCAGATTTGCCACGCAAGCGGCAAGAATTCCCTTTTCGAACGAGATACTTGGTAACTGCTTCCGCGCCTCGTGCTCACCGAAAAACAGTCCGCAGTCGACTGCTTCTAGCGCACCGGTTCTAAACAACTGCACATAGCCGAACGCAGCGGGTTGATCGGGGTTCTTTGATACTGCAAACACTCCATCGAAGTTAACGCGGCTTCGACGGGGGCCTGTGTTGAGGGCATGTAACTCTAAGGCACCGGACATTGGTTTGGCCAGATCCACAGATGCTCCGTGGTTGCTCGATGTCAACGGGATGAGATGTAGGATGATCCGAGGACCTGACAGGAGTCCAACCGGTGTTTCGTCAGCGAGAATCTTCAGCAAACGATTATTCCGAAACTTCTCAATCCGCTCGCGTTGGTTCTCTGAAAGAATGAATGCTGCCCGAATCTCGTCAACGTCGAGCTGAGCTTTACCGGCACTAGTGCGTGCGAAGAATCGCGACCAGTTTTTGAACCTCACCATGTGAGGGCCGGTCCAGCTTTTTGGGATCCTTATCAGGATGACAGAGTTTC
Source organism: Verrucomicrobiales bacterium (assembly GCA_016793885.1). Classification (NCBI taxonomy): domain Bacteria; kingdom Pseudomonadati; phylum Verrucomicrobiota; class Verrucomicrobiia; order Verrucomicrobiales; species Verrucomicrobiales bacterium. The sequence continues at coordinate 1,628 of JAEUHE010000191.1, read as the reverse complement.
CCTCGAGGACGTCGATACGTTTGATCTGAAACTGAAGTCTTGGAGCAAGTCCATCCCTCACCAGCCCTTCCATGCGGAGTATCTCCGATTCTAGGTTTTCACTAGATAGACCCTTTATGGCTTTGGCGACCCCGGTGGGCTTTCCGTCTCCGTCCTTTGCTTCTTCGATGCCATAAATCAAGTCCCCGCCAGCTGCATTCCCGAACGATGAAACATCAGCGAGGAACTCCCTCTTATCGTCGTCTGACCATTGGGGGAGAGTCTGCTTATATTCGAGCATCCGCCCCTCGGCGACAGAGTTTGTCACCAGGTCGAGAACATCGCTTGCTGAAATCAATGTGAATTCCTTAGCAATCACGATTGGACAAATAGAGAAACGAGGGCTACCGATCAAGAAATGTTCATCGTGACCAATTTGGTGATCGTACTTTCGCTATGGGGTAACGGCGGCCATTCGAGGGTCTATGCTACAAGTACAGTGGTTAGCGGCGGAACGTCCATGCTAGGCCTGACTAACTGAGCTGTCTCCTTGAAGAATGTTCCAAGCCATTGCCCTTCACGCATTTATCGTGGCCCTGGGGGATTATCGATCCATACGTTGCTGAGTTGCCGTCTCCATCCAGTCAGAATACTGCGAATCTCATTACCGAGATTAGCGTACGTCGGATGATTTGTATCCTTCGCGGAAGCGAGGTTTTTCAATTTTACATCTAAAGCACCTAACTTCTCAGCTCTCCAAGCATCCCACATAAAGTCTCCAGATGCGCAATCGATCCCTCTGAGCGCTATCATTCCATCGGAGAGCATTTCAAAAGCGTCGAACGGCTCTCTGCAAGCCTCGCACATTTCCTCAATAGTTTTATCAATTCTGGCTATCGCCGCGTTACCGAGCTTAACTTGCTCATCTAGGGCGGCGGCAACCGTTTCTTCAACTAGAACTTCAGCCTCATCTTCAGTAGCGATCGCGTCACTTGCTTGAACTCGCATTGTCGTCTCTTGGAATAGGTTTCGAATGCGACCTTGTCGAAGCCAATCCACAACGGAGTGACGCAACTGCTGCTCGAGTTTCGAAGCATCGTATTTTGCGTCGCTGACTTCCCCCACGACGACGAAGCCCTGTTGATGCTCCCGCACCGTGACAAACACAAGCATCCTTAAGGCCGACCCAAAACTGCTATATCCGGGTTTAGTATTACCGAAACTAATTTTCACGCTCTCCATAGGTTGGACGCTGATGATCGGAATGAATCATTGCGATCAAAAACTTCTGGACCCAGCCACCTCAGTGGTGTCCCGCAATTCACAGCGCCTGGATCATTCCCCAACCCTCTCAATACTCCACCTTAAACGTCGGGGAATCCTCCGCCCGCATGTGCCGCTTATCGTAAAGCCGCGTTGTGGAAATGCTCGAGTGCCCGAGCCACTCTTGCACCCGAGCGATATCGGATCCATGCTCCAGAGCATTTGTTGCCGCCGTCGCCCGCAAGGAATGCGGCCCCACTCCCTCAGCCAGAATCCCCAACTCTTTCGCATACCGCGCCACAACATCCCGATAAATGGACCCCGGCGAAATCCCGAGCGCCTTCTGGTTCAGACGATTCGAGATGACACGAAAAAGGGGACTATCC
>JAEUHE010000190.1 GCA_016793885.1 Verrucomicrobiales bacterium | reverse complement strand
GCGCTGCCGCGAAGTGTGGCCAACCCGGTTGGCGCCCCATGTCAATTCATTACTCACGTTGCAGATACGATTTCGCGGAACTCTCGGTCCCTGTCATTCTCGCAAGCGATCTGACTTTTCGGACAGACTCTGAGGAGGATCGCCCAACTTCTTTCATCGTCCGATTCACCCCCAATTCAGTACTTCAGCGGCTATACGCAGCAGTCGGCATTGAAACCATCTGTATTGATCCCGACGGCACCGCACAGTCACCACAGGAAAAATCAGCTCTGCTCGGAGACTTCCTGCACCGACTTGCTACGGCAGCTTCTCCGGATGGATTGATTCCAGGGAGCTCTTCGCCCCTATTCCTAAGCAGTGCCTTCTCCGCTACAGTCCGTAGAATACTTGAGCCGGCGAAGACCAGGACCGGGTCGCTTCGTAGCTATGGTTACCCGAACGCGGCACTGGATCGATATCTTGTTGATGCAGCAAAACGAATCGTGCCCATGGCACTAAAACCAGAAGTGGCTGCAGCGCTGAGGGCAAGCTTGACGGACGTGCTTTTAACTACGGGGGCAATTCAACTGGCGCTCTCGCTCACCCGTCAATGCAAAGGTTCTCCCGAATGCACCGAGGTAATTGTGATGGGATTTCGCTCCAACAGCGGAGGACGGCTGATTATGGATGCAAAGCCAGACTGGGCTCAGATTTGGGGTTACAAAATTCGGGAGTCGGTAGCTCAAAATCTCGTGACAATTGCAGAGCGGGAACTCAACAGCCATAAGCAAAACCAAATTGATACTGACCTTGCCTTCTTAATGGATATCCTAAAACGAATCACCAACGATCAGCTATGTGACCTCGCACCTGAAAGCACCCTAAAGAAGAGCGCACAAGCTGTTCTTGCCGAAGCTAGTGAATTCTATCCGTCCGTGCGCGAGCTACAGCCTGATCCTAACGGACCTCCGACAGTCGAGGACTTGGTAGAAGAGATCGAACAAGCGATTGCCTCCAAACCTTCTCCTGAGCCTCCGGATGACGTCCCTTTCTGATCGCAAGAGTATTTGCACCCTTCCTTTAAGTTAAGCTTCGCGCGGCAGGTGGGCTGCGATGCTGTCCCCTGTCCCTCTCCATCTCGTCACCCGGACAGCGCGACCAAGGGTCAGGAATTAGGGCCGGCAGATCTCCCAGGACGTAACCCGTTCGGTCCCTCTATCGCCGATCCACCCCACAGAGGTGCGCGAGCTCTTGGACCCCATCCTTTGGGCTACTAGGCTGGGAGCGTTCCGGCATGCCGCATATCCAGTTGCGTCATAAGAGAATGAGTTGGGCGATTGTTGAGTGGCGAATGCCACGGGAATGGCCCGCTTGCACCTGTCGGCTGGTTGAGGCTAAATCCTTGTCATGACGGTCACCTTGCCATCAGCCATGGACGACACGTTAGCACGGCGGGCTCGTGCGGCGGGCTTCGGATCGCCGGAGGAGTTCGTCCGGGATGCTTTGGTGCGGATGCTGGCCGAGGATTCGCATCATGAGGCGGCGGTCTTGGAGGGCATGCAGGGGGACGTGGCGCCGTTGAGCGGGGCGGATCTGGCGGGCGTGCGACAACTGGTCCGGGAAGCCCGTGGGCGTCGCTCTCCTTAGAACATCGCGATTCCTCGACGACTATCGGGAGATTGTGTCCCGAATCGCCGACGCCAATCCGGACGCCGCGGATCGATTCTGCGATACCGTCGAGTCGTCGCTTGCCCTGCTATCACGGAATCCCGAGGCCGGTCGATTGGCCGGATTTCCCAGCGTTCCCGAAGTTCGGCGCTGGGGTATTCCCGGGTTTCGGAACTACATCGTGTTTTACCATCCGCGCCCCGACGGTCTCCTCCTGATCCGGTTGCTGCATGGTGCGCGAGAGCTGCCTCCCTTGGTTAGCTCCGAATAGCTCGGGCTGAACGGGGTTAGGCGGATTGGACGCGAGCACTTGCTGTCTCTTCTGGATGGCGCCCGGGAAATGAACCCGCATCGGGGTGATGCATCGGTACCACTGTTCCACGTCGAGGAAGGTCGTCACGGAGAACTCGGGGTCCCGAAACTGGGCGGAACGCAGGAATCGCCGCTTCTCGGGTTTTGAGGTCGACCGACGGTAGCGGCGGACGAGGCGTCGAAGTTGGCAGGCGTCGCCGAGGCTGATGCGCAGGACCTCGCGTTGCCCAAGAGGCGCGTTGTCGCGTCCCATCATTCCCCAGAATCGGCCAGGGGCATCTCGGATTTCTTCGGGAAGGTCCGCTTTGG
>JAEUHE010000189.1 GCA_016793885.1 Verrucomicrobiales bacterium | reverse complement strand
CGACCTTTGCCACGGGCGACGAGCGTCTACCACTCGGCCACGTCGTCAGCGGGGTAGTCTCGAACTTGTTCTGGAAGCCGGGCAGCGTGCTGATTCTTCGCTGGTTCAATGACTGGGGCGGGAGCGTGTCAAGAACGGAGCAGCTAATGTCCGTGGATGACCTACGCTTCGAGGCAATCCCTTCTCCGGAGCCGATGTTTTTCGCCGAGGGCAAAGTGGTGTTAGAATCCGCGGTCACAAATCGTGGCCCGGCGCTCGTCTCCATGGAAACCGCTTACCCTGGCGGCGTCATCCTTTACACTCTCGATGGCTCGGAGCCGGGGCTGGCGTCACGACTCTATACAGGCCCGGTTGCAATCGCCAGGACGTCCAAACTACGCGCCATCGCCTTCAATACGGCCTTCTCAGAATCGCGACAAAGCCGGGTTCTAAAGGTGGTGATACTGCCTGCCTTGAGCGCGGATACTCTTGGCGGAGGCCTGCTCTCCGTGGAACCGCCCTCCGGAGGTTATCGGGGAGACCACACTGCTTCCGTGAGCGCAACGCCGCTTCCAGGCTGGGACTTCCTGCATTGGCTTGGCGATGCTGATGGAACGAACCGGGAGGCGGTTGTAGCGATGACATTCGACCGAAACCTTAGGGCGATCTTCGGCACTCAGCTTTCTACTCACACTCTGGGAGCTGGCTCCGTCGATCGCTTCCCGGCGGCGCTCTGGACTCCCTACGGGGCAAGCGTGCGTCTTTCAGCCGTGCCCGCACCGGGAAATTACTTCGCGTTCTGGAGCGGTGCGGCGGTCGGGACGGACACTCGCATTTCTCTCAGTGTGACCAGCGCCGCGCCCAGCATAACGGCCGTCTTTCAACCGCTACCCACGGGGCAGGTTTCTTTGACGATCTCTGAGACTGGGCTTGGGCGGGTTGAGTTGAACGCGAGCGGGAGTCGATTTGCTGCGGGCAGGCGTTTGCGGCTTACGGCAATCCCGGCCCCGGGGCAGACTTTCCTGGGTTGGGGTGGCGGTGCCACCGGCTCGGATTTAGTTCTTGAAACCGTGATGGATGCCAGCAAGCACATCGTGGCCGCTTTCACCCAGCTCCCGACTCTCGGCATCTCGAGTCCTCTGAGCGGCATCACCCCCGAAGGATTTCGATTCACGATTTTCGGGGTGCCTGGTGATGTTTACGCGGTCGGCGGCTTTCGTCTTCCAGGCGAGTGGGGGGTTCTCGGACTTATCACGAACCGCTATGGCGTCGAGCAGTGGCGGGATTCTGCTTCCAGACGTATGGGGTATCGGTTTTATGGAATGAGATCTCCGTAGACTAGCCTCCTCATTTCAAGGCGGGAACTTCCTTTGCAGCCCAAAGCGCGGGCACTCAACGGTTAACGAAAAACTGGATATACACGCGACCACCCAGTCGGGCGGATCCCGTAGTGTCCGAGAACTCGAACGAAGGCAGATGGTTGAAATTCCGTGAGTTGCGAAAGTGTCCTGAGGGCATGGTTCGAGGGGATAAGCTCCTCACATCCCCTCAATGGGACGACGATTTATCGATTTTAGCATCGTCGTTTTGCTTTACTGACCGGGTCAGTTGGCACCAGCAATTCATCCGCGGCCTCTGAGGCTGGGAATCTTCGTTTGCCTCATCGGAGACTTGGCGTGACCAACGTGTGTGCTGACCGGCGACGAGGCTTTTGCTCATTTCGCTCAAGCCTGCTCTGCCTGTCTTCACCCTCGCTCGTCACTCCAGGGTGAAAGCACCTCAAGGTGCGGCGCTTCCGTTGCGAGATTGCTCGGTCGCTACGCCGTTTCCTCAGCCCCCTCAGCCCCTGCTTCGGAAAGGGTAGTCTCCCTCCCAACGTCCCAACCGAAGCAGCGGAAGGGACACATCCGTGTCCGGGAGGTTCGACTGCTTATTCTCCCTCAGCAGGCGGTTTGCTTCCATGGTCCGCTTCCCGTGATGAGGCTCCATCCATATCGATCCGGCGGACCGCTATTTGACGGATTGTCGGTTGTGCGTCTTCCGACGGTCGACCGTTTGAGTGAATCGTTACCGCCAAGTGGGCGAGATCCCTTCGCTGGAGGGCGGATTCGATCTTGCGGAGGCAGGTCCCGGCCACGATGACCTCGTGGGTGACGAATGATAACTGGAGCTCCTGGGCGTCGGCATGACTGACCAGTTCAGAAAAGAGGAGGTGCTCGAAGGGGAGTAGGACGGATTGATCAGCGGAGACCTCGACTTTGAGTGCGTGGGCGTTCGGGTCGGTGGACCAGCATTCGGGTGGTTTGGTGAGCATGGCTTTGCTTGATGATTGGTTTGATTTGTTTGCTGCTCTGTCGTCGCCTCGATTTGATACGGATGTAGAGATTCGCGGCGCGGTGGCCGAAGCGATCCAAATAACTGCGCAATCGGCCCCATACCCCGTAGCGGAGCGTGTGGCGGGGTGAGGAAGAGCCGATGGAGTAGGTCGGGAGAAGATCCATCGCCAGCGGACTGTGGCCGGAACGGGCGACAGCTTCACGGAGGCACTCCTTGTCGGGGGTGAAGATGCGGACGCCTTTACGACCCCGGCTGATGCTGACGTACCACTGCTGTGCATTGGTTGCGACCTGGACCGCCGAGTCGGAGAAAAGGACGTAATCCACGGTTTTACCTTGCGATCCGTAGGAGGTGATGGCGTAGCCAGGAACAAATTCCCGGAAGGACGGATCGAGGATTCGACCGTCGGTGAGTTTGATTTGTCCGCTCTCCGATCGGACTTGCTTAACGGTCACCAACTCGCCGTTGGTGACCTTGGCTCCGGATCCGAGCTTTCGATTGGCTTTGAGGTGAAGCCGGTCGCCCTCGGCGATGGGTAGTTCCCGAGGCACACATACGGTCAGACGGGAGAGGAGGCGATTCTGGATCGTGAGGAGTTTTCCTTCGACTTCTACGATCACCCCGGCGTTGACGACACCTTGAAGCTTTCCGGTCTGGCCTGGAGCGCAGCCCATGACTTGCTGGTTGAATAGAATGACGGCCCCGGAGGGATAGAAGCGCTGGTCGCGCTTTTGGGCATTGGTGAGGTCCAACCTATCTAGAGTCTGGATCGGATGGTCCTGCTGCCCAATCAGACCTTTGGCCTTAAGTGACTCTCGGATCTTGGTATTGAGCCGGTCGACTTCACTCCAAGTCTGCGAGACGACCACGGCGGAAGCTTTCTGCTCGGCGAGCTGGAGGTATTCTTCCGCAAGGGCGTCAGATTGTGTGCCTAGCCGACAGGGTGTCACGAACCCCGCCGCCTCCAACTTGGTGAACGACTCGGCCAAACGTCCATCGGCTGCAGCTTCGACGGCTTGGCGATAGTCTCGAATCTGACGTCTTTCCTCCAGGGTCTTTCCTCGAGCCGGATCCTGGCGTCGGATGGTATGGAGCTCGACGGCGTGGATTCCGGAATGTTTCTCGATGGCCACTAGGGCGTCGGAGGTTTCCACTGGCCCGTGTTGGCGTGTATCCCCCGACAAGATCAGGCGGGCGTGCTTCCCCTTGGCACAGCGTAGTAGCTCGACCATTTGTTGCCCTCCGATCTGGCCCGCTTCGTCTACCACGATCACTCCTCCTGAGGAGATCTCCCGCTTCTGAAGAAAACTGGTTACCGTTAGGGGTGACGGAAAACCTGCGGCCTCCATGTCGACGACCTGTTGGCGTTGGGGAGCGAGGACGATGACTTCCCGACCGGCCTGTTGGACCTGCTTCACCAATTCCCCAAGGACAAAGCTCTTCCCGGTCCCAGCGCCCCCTCGGAACACGGACACCTGGTTGATGGAGGAAAGCAAACCCTTCAGAGCCTGGTGTTGCTCAGCATCCAGACGTGGGTCGATCACGCTCGGGGACGGCACCAGCGGCTGAGCCTCTCCAATGCCGTCCCGGACCGTCTTGACGATCTCTAGCTCGCGAAGAAGGACTTCCCGTAGGGTCACTTCATGCGGTCGATCCGGATTCCGAACGTACCCGCGAGCCCGAGTGTAGGCCTTTAGATCCTGTAACGTGAGTTGTTCACCTCGAGCGCGGCCCAGGGTTTCTTGCCAGATCTGACATTCCATCACGACCGAGTGACGGTCGAAGAGGTGCTCCTCCGCCCACGAGACCGCCTCCTGTAGAACTTTCTTATTGTTGCCGCTTGGTTCCGCCTCCTTCTGACCCTGGCGCAACTCTGCCAAAGATTTGCGTTCATGATCGCTCATTTGCCCATCCCATAGAGCCCGCAGTTCGGTGGACGAGAACTCGCGCTGCTTACGCGCACGTTCGACCGTCGCCAGATCGGCTCGAAGCTGACGCAGGTTCGCGGTGGCTAGCTCTGGTTTCTCCTGCAGGAGTTTCTCCAAAGCCGCATCGATTTGAGCATCGCGCTTGGAAAACCGATCACAGAGCTCTTTGGAGACTCCGGCCACATGAAAATCCCCCTCGATCCGGTTTTGTATCTGGTAGCCGAAACCTTTGAGCTCCTTGGCCAACTCGTGATAATAGGCATTCTCAGCGAACTTGCGCGCTTGGAGGAGTCCATGATTCTGCAGGGCCTTCCATCGACCTTCCACTGGATCATAGGTGGCGTTGAAGACGATGCAGTGCGTGTGGAGGTGGGGATCCAGGGCTCGGGAGGTGTCATGTGTGAACAGGGCAGCCACGAAGTTCTCGGTGGCACGATCACCGTGCCGTTTACCCGTGCGAATTCGCGTCCCGGCGAACGCTTCGAACTCCTTCAGTGCGAGGCGGACTGCCTCTGCGTGAGCCTGGGCCACTCGCTCGTCGCCAGCAGCCAGCGCGATGATGGATACCGACTTTGGGGGTGAGAAAGTGAAATCGAAGAAGATCCGCCGGTTCGGTATCCGTTGACCGTCCTCGGTTCGGGTCGTGTTCAGTCGTTGGGTGAGCGGATCCGCTGTGCTAGGGTGTTCGTTCTCGCACAACCGTAGGAATTCATCCCGACTGATACGGCCGGCCAGACCCAAGCGCTCTGCACCGATCCCAAACCATTCCCCAGCAACACGTTGTCCCTGATCATAATAGTCTCCGACGCTGAGGTGCTCCTCGAAATACCCCTGGGCGTTCTTGAGGCTGTATTGAGTCTTTGCAGTGACCATCTGGCGATTGTAGTTCCCCAAGTGAACGGTGGGGGCGTAGCACATACGCATTCTTGGCACCTCCGAGCTTCGAGGATAGGTGAATCCGCTGCTGCTGGTTTTCGAAGCGAACCCCGTTCCTAGGAGTGGGCGGTCCGGATCTGTGGCGAGGTTCAGTCTCAACAAGGTGGGGAAGGGCTAAGCTCTTGCGCCAGTCCGCTTGCTGCCATTCCTTGAAGCTCAGGGCAATGGAAGTACGCGCCAAGATACGGGTAGACTCTTTCGCCGGCGGAATATGTGATCACCAGTATGCGTAGAACATCGTTCTCGCGCACCGATCGTTCGATTCGATCTTGAACCAGTTCACGCACCTGCTCCTGGGATCTCATTTTGATGGCGAGAAAGACGATAGCAGTTCTGCGGAAAGTCGGTCCAATGACCATCACACAGGTATTCTGATGCTCCTGGTGCCAGTTATTGCGTACATCCTTGGTAACCCTCTTGCAGAGTCGCTCGAATTCTCGTTGCCGCTCGTAACCAACAGACAAGAGGACATGCGCTGCTTCGATCCATCCGGGAAATTTTCTCTGTTCGAATTTCGCAAGAATGTCATGCCACCACTGAACGAGACGTGGTGAGGGTTTGGGGGCGTTGATTCCTCTTTCTTTGGCCATGAAATAGGGATTGAGTCTTTGGCCTAGATCAGGAATCACAAACCGCTGGCCTGAATCCCCTTCCACTTCACCAAAATCAAAGCTAGTCATGAGATACAATGCCAGCATGGCATTTTCGCTGGCCAGGATGTGGTTGGAAGACGTGATTTCGGGCCTCCTATTCAAGTAGTGTGAAGCGATCGCTGGTTCGTTCAGAAGCTCGAAAATGTTCTCTAAGTCGTGCAATGGAATGGTTGGTACGATTGGGGTAGAAGCTGCCAATAGACCCGATTCATTCAGTAAGCGCCGTTCCACCCCTAACTGACCCACATAATCGAGCGTGATATTGACGGATGTTGTCCGAATCACTTGACGTAAATCGATCTGATGTAAGCGACCGGTGGCATCCTGCAGTTGGAATACTCCCTTACTGGCTAGGAGAAAGTCCGCAAAGCGTCGACCTTGAACTGCGGCGTCCCCTATGAGTTTGCCAAGATCTGTCTTCATGGCCGCAGGATCGCCCCGTTGGGCTCGAGGACGAACGCGGCCGGATTTGCACTCGAAGACAAGCACATGCGTGTCGATCATCGCCAGGACATCGTTTTCGTAATCTCTACCGTCTGAGCCTTTCCATCGTAAGCCCCTCCAAATTTTGGCTTGTGGGAAGGCCTTCCGAACGACCGCCTCCGTTTGTTTCTCCAGGTAAGCGGGACGCACGTCCTGGACGTATCGATTCGTGAGTTCCGGGTGCTTGTGGAGGAGTTGCTCTAGGATTTCTAAGCCGAAGGATGGAACCGAGCCTACGAACGGGCAGTAGTAGCAATCACCTCCGGCGTCTATCAAAGGTTTTGTCCACACGGGATTGTCGAGAAGCAGCTTCTCAGGATCAGCTCCCTCTAGTGCGCCGAAGGGTAGGCTGATCGTCTTCAGTAAAGAGCGCACCGTCTCCGAAGAAACTCGGGGTTGCAGTAGTTGCGCGAGGTCAGACTCGGTGAACCAGAATAAGCGGAAATTGCGACTATCTAGCCAGTCTACCACTGCGGCTCGGACGGCGCGAAGATCTGACGCAAAGGCTCCCATTTCCTTTCTTACCTCGTCTGCTGGACACTCGATCAGGGTTGCGAATGCCTTGATGACGCGGTTTGCAGTAGGCTGACCGACGATTTTACGACGTAACATTAGCTCGTCATTTACTCGCCTCTCCACCGAGTCCAATAACGCCCAAAGAAATGTGGCAACCTCTGATAGCGAAACGCCCTCTAGGTCCTTAAAACCCTTGTCCAGTGGCTGAAAAAGTTGCAGGTGGAGACGGCGTAACTGAGAGCCATACCCTTCATTTCTAACAAACGCTGTGTGGTGTCGAATCGTCTCTGAGGCGACTTCAATCGACTCAGGTGGTCGCCCCGTCGGTAGCCGCATGAGAGCGCAAGACTCCTCGGCTGTGTTCAGACTGTGGTTGGCTACGGCCAGTTGTTGCGGGGTAGGGCAAGTGGTCATGCTGTGCTCGACCGCCGACACAGAGACTCGTAATGTCAGAGCCTGCAGCCATTCTACTGCGCTTTGGGATGCCGGAGTATAGTTGCTGCCGTCCTTAGTGTCCTGTAGATGCAGCTGATCGTAGTACGCAAAGTGTGCCAGGAGCTGCAATGGGTTTACCGAACCCACAAGGTTCACCAGTCTATGGACACTGTCTTGGAAGTCCTTCCTTGCACCCTCTTTCAGCGAAGCGAGTGCTGAGATCCGGCCATCGACTTTCATGCCAATGAACGGGTTCGCTGTTGTGACAAAGTCAGCACGAAGTTGAGTTCGTCTAGTTTTGTTGTCCGCAGTGCGCTTGGTCCTCGAGCTCGCCATGCCGCTTCTTAAGTTATAGAGCCCACACAAGCACGCCCTTTTTCCGTCACTCCTTCCGTGGCTCCGTAATCGTTTTGAGTTTCAGGCATCCTCACGCTCACCGACTCTTAGTGCTTTGTTGTATACGGGGATCTCATGCAGTTCGCGTATGGCATACGCACTGCACTACCAAATCTCTGCTGAACTCGACCCATGAGTTCGCCAACATCCCGCGAAGTTGAGACAGCGGTCGCAGTCTTGAAAGAGTTTCTCCAGCACTTGGAGACGGAGTTCGATCCAGCCTTCAAACGATCTCACGGCAACACACCCATTGATCCAGAGATCAAACGCCAACGTGATTCCTTCTTCAATCAGTTCAATTCGGCCGAGGAAACCCTCGGGGGATTGCGCAAGTGGGCCGACACCCTTCGGCAAAACCAAATCATGAATCGATCCCATGGAATACGACATTAATACAGTGCAAGCCTTACCCCTTCCTCACGGAAGGATTTGGTGGTTCTGGCGCTGCTGCAACTCATCCTTGTCCACGCAATCGCTTTGGGTATATCTCCAGCTCCGATTCCGATCCTGGAGACTCTCTCGCTCCAACTCTCGCTCAACTCCGACGCCGCCACGGTGCCTCCCACGGTCTGCCGTGGGTACGGGCTGCCCTTCACTCCGGCTCCGGCCTCGGCGCAGAGCACGGTATTCTCAGGGAGTCGCTCACTAGTGTGCTCATGAGTTTCCAGTATGACTTCATTTGATCCCAATCGTTTCCACGCGGTGGTCGAGCAGTTCGCCCCGCCACCGCGCCACAGGTTTCATGCTTTGCTCCCCGCCAAAGACATGATCGCTGAGCTCCGGCGCAAGGG
>JAEUHE010000188.1 GCA_016793885.1 Verrucomicrobiales bacterium | reverse complement strand
CTGACGTTGTAGGGATCGGTCGAAAAGTCTCAATCGAGGTAACCATTTTTCTTGAGCCAATGACCGATGGCCTCCGCCGCAATTCCCTGTTGGGTCCATGGCTCCATCCGTTGAATCTTACGATCGAGCGAAGCTCTCATGAGAGCCGGAATCAAGTCCACGGGAAGGCGAAATGAAGCATACGCCCAGCCCGGTGGTTGAGGAACAGGTTTTTGTCTCGTTGCCTTTTGTCGCGGCGGAGTCTCCTCCAGAATGGTAGCAACCCGATCTGGAACGAGCACCGGCCTCTCGACTTGTGGCTTCGGAGTTCCCTCCTTGATCAGAGCCATAGCTTCGGGTGACAACTCAACCGTTTGCAGTGCGGCGCTCATCGATCGTCGTGGCTGATTCATAGACTTCCCTCAAAACATTCTGAATCTCTGTGGCGGCGTCTTTGGCTCTGAGTCCCATTCTCCACACGACGGTTCCTTGCCCAGCCGCATCGGCGTAGGCCTGCCGGAGCCGAATAGGACTGGTCGCCGGAATTGCCAGCGTCCCCACCGTTTCCATGAATTCCTGGCTCAGTCGATATTGAATTTGCAGCCGGTTGGGAACAATCCAGCCCGAGGGTATCCCCTTTCGAATGTCCTGGATTTGCCGAACGACTCGGATTGCCTCCGTCACCGCCCGCAGATCGACTACCGACGGACCGCAGGGCAATAGAGTGATATCCGCAAGAAAGAGAATCGTGCGAGTGAGCTCCGAGAGCCCTCCGGGGCCATCTACCACGATATGATCAAACTGGGTCTGAAGCTTCGGTAATTGGTCGAGCACATCGTCTGGTGTTGGTAACCGGAAGATGGGAGTTTCGGGCGAGGCTTCTTGAAGCCAAGTAGAAGATGATTTTTGAACATCGGTATCGATCAGCGCAACCTTGTGTCCCTGGTCGTGGAGCCAAGCGGAGAAGTGCACCGCCAGGGTCGACTTGCCCACTCCCCCCTTCATATTTGTGAACGCCCAAATCATCGTGTGCCTCCTGTACATTACCTAACAGGCAAACATGCATTCTCACAAGAGGGCATTTTTACAAACTCACATGCATGCTTGTGAACAACCTCACAAACATGCAAACATGCTTTAGGGATTTGAGACAGAATTTCACCGGGAATCCGGACAGGTGGATACCGGGAACCGAGACATGGATTTACCGGGATTTGAGACAGGTTTTACCGGGAAATGAGATAGGGGGTAGTGGGAACCGGGACAGGTTTTACCGGGATTTGAGACATAAAAATCGCTGCAACCCTTTGATTTTATTCACGAATTCCGGACATAACTTCTAACTCTGTTCTTATAACTTAAAACATAACAACAATAGGGGCGGTTGTTGTTGTTCTTTTTTCAGGGAGGATAGTTTGGAATCAAAGGAAGGGAAAATGACCTTGCCGAAGGTTGCCGAGGGTAAGGATGAGCTCAACTTGGCTGAGTTTCCGTTGTCAGCGATCGCTGATCGGTTGGATCCAACTCAGAAAACGATGACGTTTGAGGACCGTATTTGGGATGGTAACCGAGGCGAGATGGTTACCCGCCAACTGACTATCACTGCATCCGATCAACACGGCCTTCCCACCGCTCTCGATGACGAAGTCATTCTCGGGCTGGTCCAACTCTCCAAACTTCAGAAGTTTTCAGACAGGAGGGTATCGTTTTCTCGATACCAACTCATTCAGCTCTTGGGATGGAGGCACGAGACCAAGAGTTACGAGCGTCTCGAAAAATCTCTCAACCGGTGGGTGGGAGTGACGCTTTATTACCAGAATGCTTGGTGGAGCAAGGATGATCAGTGTTGGGTGAACGAAAAATTTCACATCCTGGACAATGTGTCGCTTTTCACGAAGGACGACACACCCAAACGCAGCCGCAACCAAGCCAAGCTTCCGCTCTCCACATTTGTCTGGAACGATGTGCTCTTCCGCAGCTTCCGCGCCGGGAACCTTAAGAGCATCGATTTTGACTTCTTCCGCAGTCTCCGAAGTGCGGTCGCTAAGCGTCTTTATCGTTTCCTGGATAAACGGTTTTTTCATCGTGACCGTTGGGAATTCAACTTGAAGGAGGTTTCGTGGGAACACATTGGCCTGTCCCGGCGGTATGACACTGCGAACTTGAAGCGAAAGCTTCGTCCTCCGATACGAGAACTCGAGGAGCGGGGATTCCTTCAGCCGCTGCCCGAGGAACTCCGGTTTGCCAAAGTCCGTTCTGGGGATTGGCGAGTAATTTTTGAGCGAGTGAGACCCGTCGAAAAGCCACCTGAGCAGAATGCCTTGACCCAGGCCTTGGTTCAAAGGGGCGTCACCCCAGTAACTGCTTGCGAGGTGGTGGGCGCTTACCCGTCCGACCAGATCGAAGCGCGCCTCGAGGTGTTTGATTGGCTTCAGGCCAAGAAGGATCCCAAAGTCACTCGCAATCCCGCTGGATTCCTGGTCGCCTCCATCCGAACGGATTACAGCCCTCCCAAAGGCTTCGTGAGCCGCGAGGAGCGAGATCGTCAGAACGAAATCCGTATCAAGGGACGGCAGAAAGCCGAAGAGCGTGAACTTGCCGCACGTGCTCGGGAGGAAGCCAAAGTAAGGGAGAAGGATGCAGAAATTGAGAAATTTTGGAATTCCCTCTCGGAAACCGAACGGAGCCGCGCCCAGGGCGAAGCATTGGCTCGTGCTAAGCCGTTTGAGAGGGAGTTGGTAGGCAAGGGTGGGACCTTAGGGAAAGTCGCTCTGAAGGCGATTCTGGAGGCTTACGCGCTAAAGCTGATGGGGGTCGGGGTCTGAAAGGAGCGGGCGGTTACGCTTAGAGGGGGAACGCGGTCCGGGAAGAGGGGAGCCCGCGTTCGAAATCAGTTTGCACTTGTGCTCTGGGTCCGCACGGCCCC
>JAEUHE010000187.1 GCA_016793885.1 Verrucomicrobiales bacterium | reverse complement strand
CTCGCCACAGCTTCCCAACTGCTGCTTCAAGGAGGTTCCATTGCGATGCCAGCCTTCCCTCAAGGCCAGCGCGGCCACCACGGTGCGGAGCAGATAGTAGTCGGTGTTCTCCTGAATACTGGGGAGCCGCGACATTTCAGGGGGAAGAAAAATCCGATCGGTTCCACAGAGCGTCGAGTCCGTCGTCTCGAGCAGCCCCACGTTCTGCTCCGAGATCATGCCCGCCACCAATCGCAGGGCACCTCGATGATCCATGAGCGAGGCGCGCACGGCGGCGCGCCGGGTTTCCTGGGGGCTTACCACGATGCGACGGTAGAGCGCCTTGAGTCCCAGAAACAGGTTTTCTTCCCAGTCGAGCATGGCGTCAGATGGTCAGCTCGATGACTTGGCGGATGGCAGCGCGCGCATCGGCGTCATCGGTGAGCGGCTCGGCGATGGCGGTGAGACAGGCCAGCCGAGGCGGGACCCCTGCATGGATGAGTTTACCGGCGGAGACGAGCAGTCGAGTGGACACCGATTCCACCACAGACAGCTCTGTTAAATGACGGACCTTTCTCCCGATCTGCACCAGCCGGCGGGCGACCGAGCGTTCGGCGCAGGTCTCCCGCGCGACGATTTCGGTTTCGAGTTCCTCGGTAGGATAGTTGAAATCGAGGGCGATGAAACGTTGGCGAGTGGAGGGTTTCATTTCGCGCAGACTTCTTTGGTATCCTGGGTTGTAGCTCACCACCAGCATGAAGGATCCTGGCGCCTTCACGATTTCCGCCGTTCGATCCAAAAAGAGCTCCCTCCGGTGGTCCGTGAGGGAGTGAATCACCACCAGGGCATCGGGCCTGGCCTCTGCAATCTCATCCAAATACAGCAGGCACCCTTGCCGCACGGCCCTGGTGACTGGACCATCCACCCAACGCGTTTCGCCTCCGATCAGGAGATGCCTGCCGAGCAGGTCTGTGGCGGAGGTGTCTTCGTTGCACGCGACCGTAATGAGGGGTAACCGCAGCACCTCGGACATGTGCTCGACGAAGCGGGTCTTGCCGCATCCGGTGGGCCCTTTAACCATCAGGGGCAATTGGCATCCCCAGGCGTGGCGGAATACCTCCTCTTCTTTTCCGACGGGCAGATAGAATACAGCCATAAGTTGAATGGATTCAGGCATGGGCTCGAAGCGGGGCCTGCTTCATTTGCCAACCGCGACCAGATCCCCGGCCACGTCGGTCCCAAGGGCTTCATCATTGGGTAGTCCATGTCGGAAGAACGTCACGATGAACATGCCGATGCCTACGGTGAACAGCGCCGCGGCCAAAAGCATGCCGATGAAGTGAACCTGGATTTCCTTTTGCACCAGC
The DNA here is from genome assembly GCA_016793885.1 of Verrucomicrobiales bacterium. NCBI lineage: Bacteria > Pseudomonadati > Verrucomicrobiota > Verrucomicrobiia > Verrucomicrobiales > Verrucomicrobiales bacterium. Next base: position 981 of record JAEUHE010000187.1, on the reverse strand, counting down.
ATGAAATCGAGTCCCATGCGGCGTTCCAAGTTCACCTGAGTGATTCCGGCGACCGCCAATGCCCCCGTCATGCCTAGCATGCCGATGTTGGAGGTCCAGAACGCCCAGCTTGCCAAAGGAGTGTCCCAGAGCTTGCGTCCCGTCATGAGGGGCAGCGCGTAGGCTATCATGGCCAGGACGATCATCGCGTAAGCCCCCCAGAAAGCCAGATGACCGTGCATGGCGGTAACCAGGGTCCCGTGGGTATACATGTTGACCTGCGGCAGTGTGTGAGCCATGCCCAGGAAGCCCGCTCCCACGAAGGACATCACGGCGCATCCCAGCGACCAGGTTAGCGCGATCCGGTTTGGGTGCTTGCGCTCCCCGCGTTTGGCCATCGCCAGCGCATAGATCGCCATTCCCAAAAAAGCCAGCGGCTCCAGGGCGGAAAAGATTCCGCCCACGATAAGCCAGTAGCGAGGTGTCCCGATGTAGTAGTAATGATGTCCGGTGCCGAGAATTCCGGAAAGGAAGGTGAGCCCGACGATGAGGTAGAGCCATTTCTCCACCACCTCCCGGTCGACGCCCGTTAGCTTGATGAGCAGGTAGCAAAGCATGCCCCCCATGATGAGTTCCCAGACCCCCTCCACCCAAAGATGCACCACCCACCAGCGGTAGAAGGAATCGACGGTTTGGTTTCGGACCTGAACCATTCCGGGCAGATAGAGCAACGCTGCGAACAGCAGACCCATGAAGAGGACCATGGAGGTGGTCGTGCTCCGCTTGCCTTTCCACATCGTCACTCCGATGTTCGCGATGAACATCAGCACGTTGACCACCACGAGGTAGTCCAGTGGACGCGGGATTTCGAGGAATTTGCGGCCTTCCCAGATGTTGAAGTGGTAACAGCCCACGGCGATCACGCCGACAATCAACAGCGAGAAATACTGCAACCAGGCCAACTTGGGCCATTCTAGCTCGCGTTCGACTTCCTCCGGGATG
>JAEUHE010000186.1 GCA_016793885.1 Verrucomicrobiales bacterium | reverse complement strand
GAGCGCGCTGGGCGCTAACCCGGGGCGCAGCCTCTGGACCGCCAAGAGGAAATGCCGGTTGCATCGTCACGGCCTAAGCTAGATCGGCATTCTGGGATGACAATGAATTTCCGAGGGGGGCGTGAGGGGTTGTGATTAAATCCGGGTGAGGCTCGACCCCGTATGGAGTTCCGCCTTTAGCCCAATCCATGCAGTTGGAGTCGCGTTCGCTCATGGAGATGCCCCTAGGTTTAGCCAGTTGGGTTCGAGCCTTCCAACTGCATTGCAGTTGGGAAGTGGAGAAACAATTTTGTCCAAAAGTCTTCTCCACCAGTCGCGTAGGCGGCCGGAGGGAACCGCCAACCGGATGGTCGTGTAACCGCCTGTCTGACTGATGACTCCCCCCGTATTGAAAATCAAAAACCGCAATGTTGTTGCCCGGACCTTGTCGCTCCACCCCAAGTGACCTTGGAAGAGGATGCAGAGGTTGTAGCTGAAGACCCCTAAACTCAGGGCAGCTTCTGTCGCGTAAAACTTCTTCAACGAGAGCTGCGGTAGCGCAAAACATTCATCCAGCTCACGAATCACATTCTCACTACCCGCTCGTCCGTTATAGCAGCGCCACACCTCCACGGGGCTCATAGACTCTGGCAGATTAGTTACCAACACCTGGAAAACGTAACCAGGACAGTCGATTAGCTTTTTGCCACCGGCGTCGGGCCGTTGAGCCCGCAAATGCCGAATGAGGATCACTCTTCTGGCACGGCTCCAACTCCACTCTTGATGGGACAGATCGGCCACCTCAGTGCCGGCTAGATCGGTGGACTGCCACCGCGTGGTGCTGCGGATAAGCCGGTAGACCGGTTCATAGAGGCGCCCCACAACGATGTAACTCAGCAAGCGGCCTTCTAGAAGGGCCAAAAGCGGGTCATAACAGAACCCTGAATCGGCCCTAATTACCTTAAGCTTCAACCATCGTGGAATCCTGCCCAGCAACTCCTTCATGAATGCCACCACATTATTGTCGCATCGACTGTTACCTGTACGTAGCCAGAACCCCGCCACCAGTTTGGCCTCCGCGAGCACTGCCAATAAAGGGTGATAGGCACGCTTGAAACCTTTAGGCGTATAACCCGTCTCCACTCCCTCTTTCTGATGCCCATCCTCATGCGAGAGCACCGTGCTGTCCACATCCAGACAATAACCTTCCTTGCGAGAGCGCAGCCGTTCAATTCCCCACAGCCATAACCGGTTAAAACACTCCGAGTTGGCTGGACCGCTTTTAAAACTCTGAAAAAAGCGCGAATAGGCTGACTGGCTACCAATGCACTCAATGCCGAGCAATTGTGGCAGCAGGGGGTCAGCTCGAAGATGAGCTACGTGGGTGAGCTTTTTGGCGCCCGCTAAAACCCCGGTGATGAACCCCAAACCCAAATCGGCAGCCGGAGTAGCGTTGTTGCTGGTTCGCCGCGGAAGGCATTCGCTCAGCAGTTCTTGCAGATTGTGCCAGTGGATAAAACTGGCGAAGGTGCTGAGCCCTGCATGCGAGGATATTCGCTGGTTGGTAAAGCCAATTTGAATTGTTTCCTGCCCGTTATGCAGCTTAATAAACTCCGTCACTGTTTGGGGACTCGATACGTCGAGGTGCTTAGTTGAGTTTTTCATGTAATACCGCTAGCACACCTCAAACAGTGACTTTGCTCAACTGCATGGATTGGGCTGAAGGCGGAACTCCTTACTAGGGAACAAGAGTCTCGATGGACTTTAGATCAGTAGTGGCCTCACTTGGAAGTAATATTACTCCCGATTATCATTGTTTAAACATTGATAATGAAGCATTTGTAATTTATTCGGGCTGGGCCTGCTGGCGGACGTGGAGCACCGTTAGCTCGCGGTTTCCTCCGGGCAGTTTCACCTGGATCTTTTGGCCGACCTCCGCCTGGACCAAGGCCCGGGCGAGCGGAGAAATCCAGCTGATCCAGCCACGGTCGACATCCGTCTCATCCACCCCCACGATCCGGTAGGTGTCTTCTTCCCCACGGGAGTCCCGGACCGTCACATAGCTACCGAAGCGGATGCGGCCATCGGCGTCCGTTGCCGGAACGACCACCGAGGCGCTCTCGAGGATATCCTCGAGCAGTCGAATCCGCTGATCCAGCTTCTGAAGTGCCTCTTTGTCGCTGCCCGCCTTCACTTGGGCCAGGAGTCGAGGGCGCTCCTCGTTTACCGCCAAATCCAGGTCTCGCCGCAGGCGTTCCGCTCCGTCCGCGGTCAGGTGGTTCAGCACGCCCGCTGGGAGGGAGGCCGATGCGGGACGGAGCGCCGGTAGTTCGGGCAGGTCGTCATCCGATTCGCGAGTGAACGCTTTGCTCATGGGCGGATGCTAGCATCGCCCGGGGGGTGAGGCGCGCAAAATTTCCCGGATTGAGGGGCGGGTGGCCACTGCTCCGGGGAATTGGTGCCGCCAGCGTTCGATTTTTTCTTCCTTTGACCCGCGGCCTCTGATATCGAGTCCAAGTGAGTTTCAGCCTGATAACAAGATGGATCGCCAGCTGTGTGCTTTTTGCTGGTTTGACTGCAGCGTATGCGGAGACGTACGAAACCTTGGATGGCAAGGTTCTGAACGGTCCACCCATCAGTATTACCCGCGATGGCGTCGCCTTCCGGGATGCCACTGGCAGCCAAGGGGAGCGGGTCGGTTACACCAACCTCACCCAGGCCTCGATCCAAGAGTTGCTGAAGAATCCCAAGGCCAAGAGGTTTGCCGAACCCTTTCTGGAAATGACCATCGATTCGACCAATTCGAATCGGCAGCCGATTGAAGTGAAGCCCTTTGAGCGCCTGGATCGGCCGGATCCTCAGGGTGGGCTGTTCAAGCTGGGCAGTTCCTCCTTCGGGATGGTTTTTCTCATTCTGCTCCTCATCGCGAACCTCTATTCAGCCTACGAGGTCGGTATCTTTCGTAATTACAATCCCTGGATGGTTCTCGGCATTTCGGTGGTTTTGCCGGTATTGACCCAGATCGTGTTCCTGTGCCTGCCGACTTATGTGCCGAAGAGTGTTTCCGAACACGTCGATGCCACGGCTGCCCATGTGCCGACTTTCACGACGGCCGGTGGAGCGCCGGGAGCGGAGCGACAGGCCGCTGCGGCGGCTGCCGCGGCCGCTGCGGCTGAGGCAGGCACCTCCTTGCCGGTCTACAAACGAGGCGAATTCACCTTTAACAAGCGCTTCTTCGAAACGAAACTCCCTGGTTTCTTTGGTGTTCGGCCCAGCGACGCTGAGAAGGGGCTCGTGTGCGAAGTGAAGACTAGTAAAGGCGCCCTGATCTGCAATCGCATCGTCCGAGCGACCGCCGCCGAGGTCTGTCTGCAGGTCGTGCGGAATTCTTCGCTCGAGGAGGTAACTGTGGCGTTTACCGATATCTCCGAAATAACGATTAAACCACGAAGCTAATAACTTCTGCGGCTTTTTTTGGCATAACCACTTTCAGCATCATGGAAGCCCGGTGTTCTAAGGAGCCTCAGCGAAAAACATGACCTTCAAGACTGTTCTTCTCTTTGGCGCTCCGGGGTCCGGCAAGGGCACCCAGGGCAAGATTTTAGGTGCCATCCCGGGCTTCTTCCATTTCGCCTGCGGGGACGCTTTTCGCAACTTGCGGATCGATGACCCGCTCGGCCGTGTCTTCATCGAATACTCCAGCCGCGGTCAGCTCGTCCCTGATGACTCGACCATCGAACTGTGGAAACGAAACATCAAGGCCAGTACCTCCAACGGCAGTTTTCATCCCGAGCGTGACATCCTGGTTTTGGACGGGATCCCACGAAACCCCGGCCAGGCTGAGATGTTGAAGTCGATGCTGGATGTGCGGGCGGTGTTCCATCTGACGTGCCCGGATATGAACAAGATGGTCGAGCGTCTCCAGCGCCGCGCGTTGCGCGAAAACCGTCTAGACGATGCCAATCTTGAAGTCATTCACAAGCGGCTTCAAACCTACGAGCAGGAAACCAAGCCGGTGCTGGAGTATTACGGCCCCACGCTGGTTCACAACGTGGATTCTACCCAGTCGCCGATGAATGTGCTGCGGATGATCCTCAACCTGATCGCGTCGCTCCAGCCCTGACCGAAACGGGTTCGTTCGGTCAGACCACGACGACTTCGTTCTCTAAGAGGCCGATCTCACCGATCGTAATTCGGACGATGTCCCCGGCGGCCAAGGTGAAGGAGTCCGGCGGAACCACCCCGGTACCCGTCAACAGAATGGCCCCCTGCGGAAACTCCTGGCTTCGGAACAAATAGTCCCCCAGTTCCGCAAAACTGCGTTTGATCTGGCCCACGGCGGTGTTGCCTTCGAACACTCCCTGTCCTCCCCGAGTGATGGTGATCTGGATTTTCCATTCTCGCACCTCGGCTTCGCTCACTCCCAACACCACGCAGGGGCCGAGGGCGCAGGAATGGCGGTAGGTCTTGGCTTGGGGCAGATACAGGAGGTTCTCGCCCTCGATGTCCCGCGAACTCATGTCGTTTCCGGAGGTGTAGCCCACGATCTCACCGCGAGAGTTGAACACGAGTGCGAGCTCTGGTTCCGGAACGTTCCAAGTGGCATCGCGCCGGATTCCCACCTTGCCTCCCGGCTCCGAGACTTTTTGAGGAAGGGATTTGAAGAACAGCTCTGGGCGCGGGGCCTCATAAACCCGGTCGTAGGCCGACGCGCTGAAGTCCGATTCCTCCATGCGGGCTTTCTTGCTGCGCAGGTAGGTCACCCCGGCGGCCCACACCTCTTGCTGATCCACCGGAGCCAACAGCTTCACGGACGCGAGCGGAACTCGGGGCAGCGGTTGGCGGCTGAGCGCCTCCAGCACGGCCACCGGGGCCGGGCCATCGAGCAGTCCGGACAGCCGATCGATGCCGGCAGCGCTGAGATCGAGGATTTCTGCCTGCTGCAGCAGGCCAAAGCGGGAGTGCCCGTGGGCGGGTTTAAAGCGGACGAGTTTAAGTGACATGGCTGCTAGGTTGGAATGAAATTTCGATGCGGATAAATCGCTCGGTTTAAGCGGAGTAGTCGAGGTAGATGGTCTTGAGCCGGGAGTAAAATTCCACCGCGCCGGATCCCTGCTCCTTGAAGCTGTCGGTGCTCGACTGCTTCACACCGCCGAACGGGGCCTGTAAGGCGAGGCCGGTGCTGATCTGGTTGATCTTGACCACCCCGGCTTGGATGCGTTCGGAGTAGAGCATCGCCTTCTTGAGATCGCGGGTGACGAGACTGGCGCTCAGGCCGACATCGACGCTGTTGGCGACGGAGATGGCTTCCTCAAAGTGGTCGACGGCCAGGATGGCCACCACGGGACCGAAGACTTCCTCGCGTGCGATCCTCATGCTGGGGGTCACGTCGCCGAGCACCGTAGGCTGCATAAACAGGCCGTGCTGCAGGTCTCCCTCGGTCAGGCGCTGTCCGCCCCAGAGCAGCTTGGCTCCCTCGGCCTGGGCGCTTTGAATGTGCTGGAAGTTACCTTCCAGTTCCTGCGAGTTGACCGCCGGGCCCATCTCCACGCCTGGCTGCAATCCCGGCCCCACCTTCAGGGCCTTGGTCTTGGCCAGTAATTTCTCGGTGAAAGGGGCCAGGACCGAGCGCTCCACGATGACCCGGCTGGTGGCGGTGCAGGCTTGGCCCGTGAGGCCGAAGCCCGCGCGAATCACCAGCGTGGCGGCCAGATCCAAATCGGCATCGGCCAGCACGAGCGTTGGATTTTTGCCGCCCATCTCCATCTGGGCGCGCGTCATGCGCTGGGCCAGTTGCTGGTAGATCACCTGACCCACACCATGGGATCCGGTGAACGACAGAGCCGAAATGGAGGGGTTGGTAGCGAGTTCGCCTCCCACGGACCGTCCATCCCCGACGACCACATTGAACACGCCTTTAGGCAGGCCGGCCTCGGCCAGGACCTTGGCGAGTTCGCAGGCCATGGCCGGGGCTTGCGAAGCCGGCTTAAGCACCACCGTGTTGCCGCACAGAAGCGCGGGCGCGAGCTTCCAGGCCGGGATGGCAATGGGGAAATTCCAAGGGGTGATCAACCCGACCACGCCCAGCGGCTCGCGTCGGGTGTAGAGCAGATTTCCCGGCAGATCATGCGGGATGGTCTGTCCCCCCAGGGTGTAGCTGAGGCCGCCAAAGAAGCGGAAGATGTCGGCGGTGCGTTGGACCTCTCCAGTGGCTTCCGCCAGGGTTTTTCCCTCTTCCCGCGTCAGTAGCTCCGCCAGTTCCGATTTGCGGGCTTCGAGCAGCTGCGACGCCTTGCTCAAGACGCGGCCTCGAGCCACGGACGTCACCCCCGACCACGCGGGGAAGGCGGCCTGGGCGGCGGAGATCGCCTGGCGTGCATCCTCCGCCCGGCCTTGCGGATAAACCGCCACCACCTCGCGGAGGTCCGCCGGATTCCGAGTTTCAAAAGTCGAGCCGGCGGAGTTGCTCGCCGGTTCCCCACCAATCCAATTTTGGTACGTGCGCATGGTTCAGAACGTGCGAGCATTCAAGCCTGAGTTCCGCTGGAAATGCCAGCCTGCATTTCATCTCGACCCCCGCTCGTGAATCGGAAATCGTGGTCCCCATCATGCCGGCTCCTGTTCATCCGCTCTACGAGCGACTCCTCCAGTTGCGCCAGGCCAGCTCCGACGCTGCCCTGGATGCGTTTCTGGATTACGTCACCTCCAAGAACCTGTCCCTCTACCCGGCCCAGGAAAACGCCATTCTGGAACTCTACGAACGGAAGAATGTCATTTTGAACACTCCCACCGGATCCGGGAAGTCCTTGGTGGCCGCCGCGCTCCACTTTCTCTCGGTCGCCCAGGGGCGCCGGTCGGTTTACACCTGCCCCATTAAAGCCCTGGTGAACGAGAAATTCCTGGCGCTCTGCCAGGAGTTCGGGCCTGACAATGTCGGCATGGCCACTGGCGATGCGACGGTTAATCGCGAGGCCCCCATCCTCTGCTGCACCGCGGAGATCCTGTCGAACCTGGCCCTGCGGCACGGTGACAAAACCGGCTTTTCCGAAGTGATCATGGACGAGTTTCATTATTACTCGGACCGCGATCGCGGGGTCGCCTGGCAAGTCCCGCTCCTGACCATGTCCAATGCCCGCTTCTTGCTCATGTCGGCCACCTTGGGGGAGACGGAGTTCTTCGCCCGGGAACTGACCCGGCTGACGCGCGCGGAGACCACCATCGTCAAGTCCGCCGATCGTCCGGTCCCGCTGGCCTTCGACTATTCCGAAGTTCCGCTCGCCGAAGCGGTGGAGCAGTTGGTCCAGAATGGCAAGGCCCCGGTCTACCTGGTTCATTTCACCCAGAATGACGCCGTTCAGAGCGCACAGAACTTCATGAGTCTGAACTTCTGCACTCGCGAGGAAAAGGGGGTCCTGACGGAAGCGCTGCGTGGAACCCGCTTCACCAGCCCCTTCGGAAAAGACCTTCAAAAGTACCTCAAGCATGGCGTGGGAGTGCATCATGCCGGGCTGTTGCCCAAGTACCGGATCCTGGTTGAACAGCTGGCCCAAAAGGGACTGCTGAAGATCATCTGCGGCACCGACACCTTGGGCGTGGGAGTTAATGTGCCCATCCGGACGGTGCTGTTCACCCAGCTGTGCAAATTCGACGGCCAGAAGACTTCGATTCTGACGGTTCGTGATTTTCATCAGATCGCAGGTCGGGCGGGCCGACGCGGCTTCGACTCGCAAGGATGGGTAGTTGCCCAGGCCCCGGAGCATGTCATTGAGAATCTGCGCCTCACCCAAAAAGCCGAGCGCGATGGAAAAAAGAACTTCGTGAAGCGCAAGCCTCCGGAGCATAACTTTATCTCGTGGGATCCAAAGACGTTTGAACGTTTGAAATCCGCCTCCCCGGAACCCCTGGTCTCACGGTTTCAAATCACCCACGGAATGTTGCTGAACGTGCTCAGCCGTGAGAACGAGGATGGCTGCCGGGCCATGCAGCGACTGGTTCGAGAATCGCATGAGTCTCCCAAGGCCAAGGAGGCGCATCGCACCCGCGGCTGGCAACTGTTCCGCTCGTTGGTAGACCGAAAAATCATCGAGCTGTCACCCAAGGGAACCGGCGGTGCGAAGCGGCTGCGGCTGAATGTGGAGCTGCAGGATGATTTCTCGCTCAATGAGTCCCTGTCCCTCTACCTCATAGATACTCTCAAGCTGATCGACCCCAACGCGGCGGACTATCACCTGGTTCTCCTGACGCTGGTGGAATCCATTCTGGAGAACCCCGAGGCGATCCTGCGCAAGCAGCTGGATCGCGTGAAGACGCGGGCCATGGGCGAGATGAAGCAGGAGGGTATTCCCTACGAGGAACGCATCGCGAAGCTGGAGGAGCTAGAGTATCCCAAACCGAACCGCGAGTTCATCTATAGCACCTTTAACGACTTTGCCGCCAAGCATCCCTGGCTGGGTCAGGAAAATATCCGTCCCAAGAGCATCGCCCGGGAGATGTATGAAAACTTCCGGTCCTTTAATGACTACATCAAAGACTACGAACTGAATCGAGCTGAGGGCCTGTTACTGAGGCATCTGGCCAGCGTTTATCGAACGATGGCACAGACGGTTCCCGACTCCGCCCGTACCGACACAGTGCGCGAGGTGGAGCTGTTTTTCGGCACGATGCTGGAGCAGGTGGACACGAGTCTCTTTGAGGAGTGGGCTCGGATTCGGAATCCTGATGCAACGGTGGAGGCGACGGCGGCCGGATCGCGATCGGCTTTGGGCGAGGGGGCGGCGCCACCTCCGTTGGAATACACTCAGGACACCAAGGAGTTCACGCGTCAGGTGCGGCAGTATGTTTTCGGTTTCCTGGGGGCGCTTCGGTCGCAGGACTACGAGGCCGCCTGCGGATGGCTCTCCGTGCCGGTCAATGCGGAGGGCGTTGAGTGGACCGAACGTGAGTTTAAGGTGAGGTTGGACCAGTATTACACCAGCCATGAATATTTTAGTCTCGATCCCAACGCGCGTAACCTGCGGTTTACGTTCGTGAAGCCGGCCGAGCAGGGGAATACCTGGGCCCTGGAGCAGATTCTGGTCGATCCCGAGGAGGCCAATGACTGGATGGCGGTCTTCCGGGTGGACTTGGATGCGTCTAAAGCGGCGAAGAAGCCCCATCTGCAGCTGCTGAGCCTAGGCCCGGTCGCCGCGTTTTGATGATGTAGCGTGGGCCGTCTCGGCCCTTTCTTCCTCAACCGAGGTGCGTGTGCATCAACCGGTTGCTTTTTGTTCTAGCGGGCTCTGCCAGCAGTTTAGCCAGCGGCGGAGCTACTCCGGAGTAGCTCTGGATAAGGATGGCGGTACTCCGCCACCGCTCGCTAACACGGACTGGCTTCAGCGCCTTAGGCTCATAACTGACAAAATTATGAAGCCAAGATACCGATTGTATCGACGGGGTGCCAGCGGTCGTTACTACGCCCAGGACCGCATCACGAACAAGCAGGAGAGCCTCGGGACCTCCGACAAAGCCGAGGCGGTTCGACTGCTCAACGCCAAAAACGAATCCGCCTATCATCCTGCTTTCAATATTCACCTGGCGCGCACCTATCTCTCTGCGGCGGATCCGACGGTTGCTACGCGAACCTGGAAAGATGTGATGGATGCGCTGGTGAGATCAAAAGTCGGGAAAGATCCGAGTACTGCTGCTCGTTATGAACGAGGACTAAAGCAGCCTGCGCTTGAGACATTCCGAGATCTGCCGGTGCTGCAGACACAGCCCGAGCACATTCTGGCCGCGATCCAGAAAGGTACCGTCTCCACCAACAACTACCTTCGCCGCTTACACAGCTTCGCTCATCAGATGGGTTGGTTGCCTTGGCCCGTGTTGCCGGTGAAGCAGTGGCCACGCATGAAGTTCAAGGACAAGCGAGGTGTGACACTGGAGGAACATCAACGGATAGTCACCTCCGAGAAGGATCCCGAGCGCAAAGCCTTCCTACAACTTTTGTGGCATGTCGGAGCATCTCAGATTGATTGTGCCTCGTTGGTCGCCGAAAACATCGACTGGCACAAGAAGACGATCAGCTATCGACGTCGTAAAAACGGGATGCCCGCCGTCTTGCGATTCGGAGATGAAGTCGCGGGGATTTTGCGGACGTTGCCGAACAGTGGACCGCTCTTTCCAAATTGGTGCAAACTTCGATCTGAGGAACGAGCGGCGAAATTCTACTCGAAGTGCAAGGGCCTGGGGATCGCAGGGATAAGTCTTCACTCTTACAGATACGCTTGGGCCGAACGTGCCAAGTCTATTGGATACCCCGAGAGGTATGCTCAGGAAGCTCTGGGCCATTCAAGCACTGCTGTTCACCGTGCTTACGCGAAACACGCAAATGTGGAACTTCCCCCATTAGAAGAATACGGAAGGTGAGCCTCGTTCGGGATGGGCCTTCATGTGCTCCACCTCAAGTTGAGGCGACTCAAATGGGGGGGGGGTAATGCAAATTGTGGTGGACCGCGCAGACGGGATTCTCTGAAAGCAAAACTCCGCCCCCTCCGAAGACTTTTTTCAGGGAAGGTTGGAGATTTTCAGCGTGCGATTCTTGACCATCAGGGGAGTGACCCCATAGCCGGGCCGCTCCTGCTTCCTGCGACGACACGACAGACTCTTCATGCGGCTGAATTTTCCCCCACCGGCAAGACTCAAGTGGCTAGTTTTGAGCTTAGTTCGCTAAAGGCTCCAGACAAATTAACCTCCCGATGGCAACTTCTCCCCAGCTCGAATGAGGAACCGGCGGGCAATGTGGAATGCGTGTTCCACGGATGAATTCGACCGATCCAAATCCTAGTTGAATGAAATGTTCGTAAGAGCTTGCTCTCAAAATGGATGCCAACGTAGATTCCGACCAAAGAGGAACCGAAGCTGCCAATAAACGAGTGGTTGAAAACATGGCAGACGTTAGGTCGATTTACCTGTGGTACGAATGATGCTTCCCAGCTATGCGGGTGGTGTGCGTTGACGTTTTTGGCCTAATCATATACATAATACTGTCTACTTTATATCTTAAACTAATCGTCATGTAAACAAGGGTAACTACGTTGTGTTGGAAATCAAAAGTGCTGCGATGATAACCTCGGGAACCTCAGTCTCTTCCTCAGAAGTTCGAGTTGAGGTGGAAACTGCTGCGGCATCCGTTCTAAGTCTTGTTGAATTGCAGGCTGCTAGCACGGCTCATCTGAGGAATGCTTGGCTTTGGAGGGAAGGGGAGCTGTCCGTGTCGTTCTTCAGATCGAGAGAGAACATCTCATTTGTCGCAGTTACCAACCCGGCACAGAAGAGAACCGTAATACAATTGATTTCTGAACTCTAGTTTTCGTGTCCAATCCCATCCTCAAAATGCACCTTTTCAACTTGTGACGCTAACCAAAAATGAGGTGGCCGTTCTGATCGAAATCTCACCGCCTCCCACCGGCCCACTGAATCCCTTTCCGGGAGCGCTGTCGTTCCAACAACAATCCTAGAGCAGTGGTTTGCTGAAAATCTGGAAAGCGTCCATGGTTCCTGGACGAGGCTTTTCATCAAAAGTGCTCAGCAGCGATTTTCAACAATAGGAACAAAAGCGGTGCCATCTGATAGAACCGTCGTGGAAAAGGAGGTAAGTCTATAAACCTGATTCTCTTCATTCGATAAAGTTTGAGAAATCCAACAAACCACATTAATCCGGCTAGTAGTATGACTCCCAAATAGCCAGGCCTTAAAAACCAACCGTAGATGTAAAGGGAACCAGTCAGTGCTAATGCGTTGATGACGTAACTTCCGCACGCTGTGGCGTAACGCATCTGGTTTAGCATCGATTCATTGGACGCCTCCCTATCTCCAAGCAGAAGCCGGTCCCAGGATTCCCCTGCGGCCGACAGCGCAGAAGTAAATAAGAGCCCAAAGTTTGAGAAGAGAATTTTCTCGACATCCATACAGGAGTGTAGTCAAGCGTTTATAGTTATTGTCCGCAGTCTGTTATGTTGGCTAAAGGCCTCCTCCGACGGATTGCCTAGAGAATCGGTCATCAACTCTACTTCGGGATAAGTAAGGAAGAGATAGTCAACTTTGAGCATAAACCTCGTGTCGATCTCCTGTATCTCACCAGGCGGCTCGGGAACCGCTTTGCCAATCCAAGAACAAAACGCAGGCTTAAGGTTCGGACCTATGCCTAAGCCAAGCTGCGCGCTGACCCAAGGCGGAAGCTTCTCTCTTACCACTGCGTTATAAGGTTTCCCCTCTTTAGCAACTAACCAACCACTGCCGACACCACTGATTTTGACCCGAAAAAAGAGGTGTAAGGTTTCGCCAGCCTCATTCTTGGCGTATATCAGGATGTCATCGTCTTTTAGAGTGCAAGCAAATGTCGGGTCTAGAGGTGAGGCTCTCGCCACACCATCTCGTGGCACACACACTAGGATAGAGGCATCGGCCATTTCGTCCTGCGCTGTCTCCATCCTAACCCAGGGATCCTCCTGAATTGCATGCTTAACGAGCAGGTCCCAGGAGGCCTGTGGTTTGTGGTGTGCAAATGGCATAACTCACGCGGCAGGGCGAAGTGCGACTACGGAAGGAAGGAAAGGATTGTTTGGGGAAGTGGTGGTGGTTGATCGATCTGTCTTCATAGACCAATGGAGGTACTATTCTAGTTGGGCAGGATTGCGTTGAGGAATACTTTTCGTGATTACCGAATATATTTGCCTCAGAAGCGATCTGTTTCCAGACCAAAGGTGAGAAGCCATGAAAAACTCTGAACAGTCTGCAATCTCAAATCTTTGTAGAGCTATGTTCAGAACTAACCGTTTTGGTTGTCCAGGCAGAAAGCAGAGTGTCTCGATGTGGATATCGGCAATTCGGCGCAAGATCGAGACGCGCACTGGATGCATGAGATCCTCGCGGGATAGGCCAAACCGATCCCCTGGGAGAGCAAAGTCCTCTATTCGAAAAACGGAACGGTGAGGTAGCTGCCCCACCACTATTGTCTTGCTAGGTTCGCTCTTGGTGGAGGAGTGACTTCGCGTGGGCGCTTTAAACGGAAATGGGAAAGTGCATTCAATGCTGCCTTCGCTCGACCAGAGGAGACAGGCACGGTTCAAAGTTTCATTCAGGGCCTTTCGGTCTCCACGTATAGGCCACCCGATTGTCCCAAACCCAGTTTCTTGATCAAACTCTGCTGAAACAAGCTGGGTTTCATGTTCAGCACACTCGATCGACAGGGAATGGTGTCCTCCCGTGGGGTCACCTTTCCGGCTCACAGAGATGCCGAAGACTTCCAAGATTTGACTCGAGTTGACTTCATGCAAGTCTCTGCCGATGAAGGCCGGAGACGCTCGATCTGGGACGGGCCAAGCGCTCCGGAAGTCGACATTTTGCACATCACCAGGCAAGCACTCTGTCTCAGTTGGCGTCCTTGCCTCAGCCTGATGGTTCTGAAGAACCGTTCTTACGCGATTGTACCAGCGATATGCTCGGTCTGGGAAAGAGATCTCTGTAAGGAATCGCTGTGGCGCGGCGCTGCCTACCTCGCTCGAAGCTGACTGAGTTACGAAGAATTCATCCCACTTTAAGCGTAGTCTTGAAAGTTCGACAAAATCCGACGTGACGGCTTTAATACAAGCGTCGACAGAACCATAGGAAGCTCGGATCGCGGTATGCAAAACCGCAGAAAGCAGGTGACAGATCAACCACGGAGTTGCGGCGGACTCACAGAACCCAGAGTACAATCCAAGCAGGGAAGCTACGCGGTCCTGACCGAAGTCCTTCTTGGGGATGTTCAATATACACTCTGTTGCTGTGAGTAATCTCAGTGCGTGTTTTGGCGATCTCGCGGATGCGTGGGGAAGTCGCTGAAGAAACAGTAAGTTATCGCATGCCCAGACTGTCGCTACATTTGAGCCGTCGTTCCGGTTTGAGCTCCGCGGCCTGTTAACCCTTGACCTTGCGTTGATTGACACGGATAGCCGCTCAGCTGATGTTTTATCATATGATTGTTCCCATCCATGAGCGACCGAACTCATGCTTACAATACGTCCCTTGTATATCAACTGCTCTAGCTTGCGATAACCACTAAAATACTCGGTAATAATCGGAGATAACACAAACGCAAGCTGATCGATGTTGCCTCTCATCTTTCCCATGTCTTTGTCCTGGATCAGGGTCTCGTATAACTGGTAGACCTCTGAACGTTTGTTTTCATCAAGTTGAGAGGGATGTGTCTCAGTAAAATGTTGGCGAACTCTCTCGGCCAGAGGAGCGATCCTTGATATCCAGCTAATGAGCTCCGAGATACAACCGGGAGGTAGCACGAAACGCGCTGGTGAATTGTCGATAATGTAACGAACGAGGATATAACTAGCCTTAGACTTTGTCGTCTGGAGGCTAGGGAATAGGTAGGAGTGTAGGATCTCGAAGTCCAAGGCGAACACCGGGGGGTAACCAGCGGCTTCCTTCTGCATCATCTGGATTGCATCCGCCAGGAGTGAGCTTATCTCCGTAGTAACTCGCGCTAGCTCGTTAAGCCTTGAAAGCTTCAGTTGGATCTTCGGCTGGGCATCGCTGTTACTTGGCATGATGTTCGATCGGCTAAGAGTTAGCTTATCCTTCCCTTGTCTTGGCGAAAGCTCCTTGCGCACTTGGCGATTGTTAGGGCTCCTTCCTCGGCTTTGACAGGTTTATCGATGATTGTAAATCCGGCCGCAAGCGGAGCGTGTGAGTCTGGATAAGCATGAGTTTGGAAAGCATTGAAGAATCTCTCCACCTCCTTTATGATAACATTTCGATAGCAATCGCGCTGCTTTGCAAGTGCTCCGGCTAGAACGATTTGCAATGGTGATTCACTATTGCGACTAGGGTCCTTGAGGCAGGACCTAGCTGCAGCATCCAGTCCCGCTTTGACGGATTTTATGATCTCAGCTCTTCCGCATTCAAGGATTTGACGTGCTGTTGTATCCCCCGTTTTTGCCAAATGAGAAATCACTATCGCGATATCGGCTATTCGCTTCCGCCAGAAGTTTGTGTCGCGTACTTCATAGAACCAGTGAACTATTTCCTGCTCTCGGGCCAGACCAAGGTGCTGGAGTACTTCGTTCTTAAACGTGTCCGTGGCCGACCTTCTACCATCCTTGCTGTCGATAATGCGTATTAGCGCCTCCCGGCCTAGGTAGTATCCACTTCCCTGGTCAGCCAACTCGCTCCCCCAACATCCTACGCTCACATATTTTTGTAAAGAAGCGAAGAACGCAACATTGGAACCTGTGGAAACTGTAATGAGCCCTCCATAGTCAATTCGGTGCGCGGCCATTGTGGCACAAACATCCTCGCAAACATTGACTTGATCATCTGCAAAGCACATCTCGGTCAAAAACCTTCTAATGACTCGTTTCTCTGAATCATCGAAGATGCCGGACATAGCAACGCAAGCGGATCTCGTGTTTGAAGCAAGCTCTGCAACGGACCTAAGTTTTAGGCGCAGTGCTATTGCATGAAATGCGTGCTCAAGATCCGCTTGTAGATCTCGGTTCACTCGCATGGCTAAGGGCCCAAATTCTAAGACATGGCGCGTTCCTTTACTTTCCACCATAGCCAAGGAACGACCAGCAGCGCCGACAAGCCCTATCAAGACATCTGGTCTGGATTCTGCCTTTGAGCTTTTTCGTCCCATGGTTTTGTAGCTTGCTTCAGCAACAGTTCTCGATTCCTCAGACCGGATTCAACTTCAGGCCGGATCGAAAGGTATTGAATTGTCAGGGACAATAAACCCCCTTTTTATTTATCCAAAACACTCACGCCGCGGTTGGTCAAGTGAAATCCCAGGAGGTGGAAGTTGCATTCATCAATTTATGAGCGATTTGGAGTCAATTCTGAAAACATTGGAATCATTGGTGTTTGTAAACCGAAACCACGATTCATCAAACTCATCTACTCACAGCCACGGGCTCATTGCGCGAAGTCGGCACTATGCGAACGCAATCTGGAGTGCGTCCTCGTGTGTCTGCCTGACTTGAAGTCTCGGGCGATTTTACCCGCAAGTGAAAACTCGTGCTCATCGGTCATGTTCGGCGAAGCCCCTAGCATAGATCGGGCGGATTTCACCGTTCGGGCTGGTAGACTTTGCAAGCTACCCTACCAAAGAATACGTCGGAGGATCGTGGAGTCTTACAAGAATGTAGATTGTAATGAATCCCGCGAACGATCCGAGACCTCAGTTTGGCAGCCTTCGGTTCCACGAGTAGGCCAGCATTTTACTATAGATTTGTGTTCGGCTCTTGACTGGCCATTTGGAAGTTCCATGCTAATTGCAATGAGCAAGAAACCCCAAAGCCGCATCGGAGAACGGAGCTCGGTCTCAGGCCGTTTTGTCAAAGACGGCACTGCCAAGCAACGGCCCAATACAACTGTCAGAGAACACATTCCGCTTCCGGGTAAGGGGAGCGTCAAGCCTAGGTGAGGCATCGCACAGATGGTCGGCGCGGCGAGTAATTTGGGGGGCTACGTGCTTCTCAGTATTCCACCTTGAACGTCGGGGAATCCTCCGCCCGCATGTGCCGCTTATCGTAAAGCCGCGTCGTGGAGATGCTGGAATGCCCGAGCCACTCCTGAACCCGTGCGATGTCCGAGCCGTGCTCAAGCGCATTGGTCGCCGCTGTCGCCCTAAGCGAATGCGGCCCCACTCCCTCAGCCAGAATCCCCAACTCTTTCGCATACCGCGCCACAACATCCCGATAAATGGACCCCGGCGAAATCCCGAGCGCCTTCTGGTTCAGACGATTCGAGATGACACGAAAAAGGGGACTATCC
>JAEUHE010000185.1 GCA_016793885.1 Verrucomicrobiales bacterium | reverse complement strand
AACGCCATAGAATCCACAACCCCATCGTGGGTTGCGAACCCTGTGGGGCTTCAGGTGATCCCAAGCGCAACC
This sequence comes from Verrucomicrobiales bacterium, assembly GCA_016793885.1. NCBI lineage: Bacteria > Pseudomonadati > Verrucomicrobiota > Verrucomicrobiia > Verrucomicrobiales > Verrucomicrobiales bacterium. The sequence continues at coordinate 7,121 of JAEUHE010000185.1, read as the reverse complement.
CGCGATGGGGTTGTGAGAAAACCACGACTAACCCAGGGTAGGCGCTCCTTCGTCGCGCCAACCCTGGGCGTTGAGCCGGAATCCCTTTGGGATTCTAACATTTGGTCGAAGAACTTGTGGGTAATGCTCAGGTCGTGCCACCGCAGTCCATAGAGCGCCGGCCCGTCCGCCCTTGCTACCAGGTTCAGGGCCCCGATTCACGTCCATCTTTCGGAGGCACATGGGGTCAGTGCGGCCCTATCCGCTCATTCGAAACTTTTTTCGAGGTCTTTGATTCGCGCCTGGAGTGTAGCATCGCCCGTTTTGCTGCGGGATTTTACCTGCTGAAAGAGGCGTTTGGCTTCCAAGGGGTCTTTGTAACGGAGCAGCAGCGCACAGTCGATCTCGATCCATGCGAGCCGGGGATCCGATAGATATATGGTCCCCCGATAACGTTCAAGGAAGCTTCGAAGACTCAAAACACCGCCTTGCATCGCGTCCCGATACTGGGTTTCCAGCAACGGATCCATACCAAAAAGTCGCGAACCATCCCCACGACGCCTCTGAACCTCAGCAGCTGCCTCTCGCTCCGAGGACTTCTGGTCATAGAATTCCCAGAGCCGGCAGCCGCTAAACAGGACTGCCACGAGGATCGACAGGCTGATAAGAACTTTCATGTCTCTTTGACGCGCTCGATGCGAGCACCCAGCGCTTTCAGCTTAGCATCGATGCGCTCGTAGCCGCGGTCAATGTGATACACTCGGTTCACCTGAGTCGTGCCTTTGGCGGCCATACCCGCAATGACCAGGGCGGCCGAGGCCCGCAGGTCGCTGGCCATCACAGGTGCTCCACTGAGTGGTCGCCCGCCTTTGACGATCGCACTAGGCCCCTCAATCGAGATCTCGGCACCGAGTCGTGCCAACTCGCTCACGTGCATGAAGCGGCTCTCGAACACGCGCTCGGTGATGATCCCCAACCCTGGGGTTAAGGTCATCAGCACCATCATTTGGGCCTGAACATCCGTCGGAAACCCAGAATAGGGCAGGGTGGTGATGTCGATCGGCTTCAGACGGCCTCCACGTTTTACCGTGATCGCCCGTCCCCGCCGCTCCACTTTAACGTTCGCTTCCTTCAGCTTATCCAACACGGCCGAGAGATGATCCGGGCGGGCTCCGTGAATGGTGATCTCGCCGTTGGTCGCAGCAGCGGCAATGGCAAACGTGGCTGCCTCGATGCGATCCGGTATGACCTCGTGCTCCACCCCATGCAAGGCGTCGACCCCCAGAATTTGAATGGTGGGACTGCCAGCTCCCGTGATCTTGGCCCCCATGTTGTTCAGGAACTGAGCCAAATCAACAATCTCCGGCTCACAAGCCGCGCTCTCGATCACCGTAATCCCCTCAGCCAAAGTGGCCGCCATCATGATATTGGCAGTCCCAAGTACCGTAGGTCCAGACCGACCCCCAAGAAAAACTTCTGTCCCGATCAGACGTTTGGCTTTGGCGTGAACGTAGCCGCCTTCGATGAGCAAGTCTGCGCCGAGAGCTGCCAAGCCTTTGAGGTGAAGGTCTACTGGGCGCGATCCGATGACACAGCCCCCGGGAAGGGAGACCTTGGCCTTATGCAAGCGGGCTAATAAGGGACCGAGAATGCAGATTGATCCGCGCATTTTGCGGATCAAATCATAATCGGCCATCCCTTTGAGGCGACCGGAGCGGACAGTAAGCGTATCTCCCTCAAATTTCACCTCGGCACCGAGGGATACCAGAATCTGCCCCATGAACCGCACATCGCTCAGATCGGGTACATGACGGATGACGCACGGTTCCTCCGTGAGCAGCGTGGCTGCCATGAGCGGCAACACCGCGTTCTTTGCGCCGCTGATCTGAACCTCACCCTCGAGCGGAATTCCGCCCTTAATCAATAAGCTGTCCATGATGATAAAAGCCCGCTTCTGTCACTCCCGACGCGCGACCATTACGCGCGGTTTCGCATTGTAGTCATTGTGAACGGTTTCGACAATCCAGTTCTGCTGAAGCAGTGATTCTCTCACCGCCTCCGATTGCCCGTCGCCCAGCTCGAAGATCCAACTCCCACCGGAACGCAAGACGCCCGCCAACTCAGACGCCTGCCGACGATAAAAGGTTAGGCCGTCTACACCTCCGTCGAGCGCCAAGCGCGGCTCGTGGTCCCTAACCTCCGGTTCCAAGGTGGCGATCTCTTCGGCCGGAACGTAGGGCGGATTCGAGAGAATCAAGTCAAAGGACAAGCCAGGATCCAGAGCGTTCAATCCATCGCTGGCCCAGAACTCCACACGCTCACCCACCCCGTGGCGGGCCGCATTCGCCCGCGCTCGCTCCAGGGCAGGCGGGGAAATGTCCAAAGCATAAACTCGCGCAGCCGGACAATTCTTGGCCAGGCTGACGGCAATGCAGCCGCTTCCGGTACCGTAATCCAGAACCGCAGGGGAAGGTTCGGTCGCGAGGCGGTGCTTCAGCCAGAGCAATCCCTTCTCCACCAGCAGTTCGGTCTCAGGCCTCGGCACCAAAACCTCAGGCCCCACTTCAAAATCGAGACCGTAGAAAGGAGCGACGCCGAGCAGATGCTGGAGAGGAACGCGCTCACCCCGCCGAGCCACCAGTGCCCGCAGGGCGACCACATCGTCCTCACCTACTTTCCGCTCGAAATCGAGGTACAGCCTCAGGCGCGGAATCTGAAGCTGGTGGGCTAGCATGAGTTCCACTTGCAAGCGTGGAGAGTCGACGCCGCGTTTAGCCAGGAAGTCGGCGCCCTTCTGAATGATCTCAAGCACAGTCACAAAACGCAGACTACAGCAGCCCGACGAAAAAGTCAGGAACACAAGTTTGAACCTTGATCTCTGCCGCTGCTCTCTTAGCCTTTAAGTATGCGCATGCTTTCATCTCTGATGCTGTTGGCGGCCAGCCTGCTCTGGCTTGCCCCCGCCGCCTCGCTGTCCGCCCAGGAGAGCAGCGAGTCCATCGCCGCCCGACAAATGGTGCAGGAAAACATGAAGGCTCTCAATGCCCGCATCGAGGACCTCGAAGCGTCGAACCATTCCCTGCGTGCCCGGGTGGATGACTTGCGACGCGAGCTTCAGCAATTGCGTGAAGAGACGCGCAAGCTGGCGGACCAGAGCGGCGTCCAAGATCAGATCCGCCGATTGGCCGACAGCATCAAGGATGTCGATAACAAGCGCCGGGCCGACAACGAGAAGGTGCTGAGCGAACTCGCCAAGCTGGCCAAGCAAATGGCGGACACCCCGATCCTGCCTCCCTCTCCCGCGCCCCGGCAACCCTCGACCACCAGCAGCCAGAGCAGCGCCCACAATCCGGAACCGCGTCCCGCCTCCAATATCCCCGAGAAGGGCATCGAATATGTCATCAAGCCGAACGACACGCTCTCCGGCATTGTGGCCGCCTGTCGGGCCAAGGACTTGAAAGTGACGCAAAAGCTGATGCGCGAGGCCAACCCCGATGTGAACTGGGACCGGCTGCGCGTGGGACAAAAAATCTTCATTCCGCTGCCCGGCCAGTAAACGCCGTATGATTCGGAAGCTTCGACAGCTTCATTTGTTCCTGGGCTGTTTTTTTGCCCCTCTGCTCCTCTTCTTCGTGGCCACCGGCTGGTACCAAACTCTGCAGATGGACCGCCGCAAAGAGCCCGCAGAGGCCGAGAGCCTCATCAGCCGTCTCGTAGCGGTACACACCGACCAAATTTACCCAGCCGCGTACGCCAATTCCTGGTCACCTGTCCTGTTCCGGTGGCTGGTGATCGTCATGTCCCTGGCGTTGATTGCCACGGTGATCCTGGGAGTAATTCTGGCAATAAAAGCGCTGAAACAGCGCTGGATGGTTTGGATTTCCCTCACTTTGGGTGTATTGTTACCGGTAGTAACCCTGTGGTTGGGAGCAAAACGATGACTGATCAAAACATAGTGAAATTGGCGACGTGGCTTGGATTTTGGATCGGGGGAGTCGCCCTCCTCGCCGTGCTGTTTTTCTCTGTTAATTACCGCGTCACTCCCACGCGGCTCTGGATCACCATTCTCGGAATCCCAATTCGATGCATCCGTATCCGTGACATTCGACACATGGGGACCGATCCCAAGGTGTGGGCGGAACGCTGGTACAACACTCTCTCTCCGGAGAACCGCCGGCTGGTCATTCGGCGCAAGCACGGCATTCTCTGCCGCACCATGATTCTGACGCCGAAGAACCCCTACGTGCTTATGCACGATCTGGAAAGGGCCAAGGATAAGCTCAAGGCCGAGGAGAAGTCGGCTTCCGCCTAGGCCCGCCTACTCTACAACCGGAACCAGCCGATAGAATCGCGTGCGGCCGGGGCGAAGATCGATCACCGAGTTGAGCACTTCAAACGGCTCGACCCGGGCCCAATCCTCCCAGGAGTTCAGGTCTTCGGAGCTCTGAACCATGACTGGTTCGAGGGTGGGAATGCTGAGACGCAGTCTCTTGCCGGCCGAATCCGCATCGAGTCCCAGCAGCCGCGACTGTGAATCCTTACGGGCGACCAACTGCAGATCGAAGCGCAGGTCCTTGCTGTCCTGGGTATGCTGATGGACCTCAACAGCCAAGGTGTTCGCACCCGGCTTGAGATGCGCGGGATCCAGATCTAAGCGAAACCAACAGCCCTCCAATTCCTTCTGTTCCTGGAGCGCCAAGGTGTCGTAAGCGGCGGACTCGGCCAGATTCAACCGGGCGACCTCCACACCATTCAAGAAAACCGCGCACCCGTCGTCCACCAACAGGCGAAGTTCTGCGGCGGCATAAACATCCGAGCTCCCGATCGTGAATTGGCTCCGAAAATAAGTGGTGACGTAACGCTTCTTCGAAGCACCTCCGTAAAGAACCTGCGTCTGAAGTCGGTCGTCTCCGTATCCGAAAGCCCCGCGGCCTACCTTCCAGCTGAGGTCAGAGTAATCACTCCGACGCCAAGCCTCTCCGAGGTTCACCCCGGTATCCAGATACCTCCATTGCGAGGCGCCGAGCACTATCGATTCCCAGCCTAGCTGGTAGGGGGGCAGCGATCGGGCAATCGAATAGAGGGTGGGAGGATCCGAATCATCGCTCAGCGTGAAATAACTGTTTCCGTCCGATGAAAAACCAATGGCCTCGCCGTTCGGCTCGACGGGCCGCCCCACCACTGGGACCCGAAATCCCTCGCCAGCGAGAGCTTCCTCGACCGACTGGTCCACAGTGCGCGAGCGCCATTCGGCATAGTCTTCGTTGCGTAACAGAATCTGAGTGCCATCCGCGCTCATGCTGCCGCCCGAAGCCTGGTGAAACGGCACTTCCTGCACCCACTCCAATATATTGAGATCCTCAGCCGACAGCTGGTCGATGGAAATCTTAAACGCTCGCGCCACGCCCGATTGCTTGGTCAGGACGAAAAGCTCTCGGCGCAACGGATCGACCAAGAGGGTTTCCGCATCCACCGCCACCTCGGGATACTGCAGACGAAAGACCTGCCCACCGCCGAGCTCGACGCTGACCGGATCGGCCGACCAGGCGGGATCAACCCACGGCTCCGGAAAACGATACACCACGATCTCCGTTCGGCTGATTTGGTTGTCGCCAATATCCCCCAGATACACATAGCTCAGCCGGGGATCAGGCCCAGGACCGACGGCAACGTCCTCAAAATCCCCGGCAGGGAAGTCGGGCAGCTTGAAGGTGCCCAGATGACGACCCTGGCTATCGATCGCATACACCGTGGGGTCCGCGGCGCTGTCGTTGTGAGTAAAGAGCACGTCGGGCTGAATCCGGCTGGCCGCCACACCAGAAGCTTCCTTCAGAGGAGGAGCACCCACGAGCCCTACCTCCAGTGGCTCGCCAAACGACGGGACACCAGCCGGTGCAAGCAACGCGGGAAGCCCACAGAGGGCAATCAGGCCGTAACGCTTCATGGTTGGCCCGGTAGCAGCACGGGGGGCCTCTCCCGTTGGGGTTGGAGTCTCATACGCATAAACGACTTGGAAAGAATAGATTACATCAACCGAACCCGAGCAATCAAGGACCCTGCGGATATCGATGACGTTCCACTAATAAGCCATCTGTGACCAACGTGCAACCGAGTGTCGTGTCTCACCTCTTGCTAAAGATTATCGCGATCAGCAACATCGGTGGCGTGCCGACTAAGATTATTGCTGTCGCCAATCAAAAGGGTGGCGTGGGAAAGACCACCACCGCGGTGAACGTCGCTGCCTGCATGGCTGCCTCCGGCCATCGCACGCTGCTCTTCGATTTGGATCCCCAAGCCAACGCCACCAGCGGTCTAGGGCTGGAAAAACTCGAGGGGGGAAGCGCCTATCGAGTGCTACTCGGGGAAGGCAACTTGCAGGAAAAAATTCTCAAGACCGCCTTCGACAAGCTGGAGGTCATCCCGAGCGAGGTCGACCTTTGTGCGGTCGAAATCGAGATGGTGCGCGGGGAAAACCACCTCCGCAAACTGGCACAGCTCATGGCCCCCTTGGTGGAATCGGCCGCTTACGATGTCATCCTGATCGACTGCCCCCCGGCGCTAGGCGTCCTGACTCTCAATGCGTTCGGTGCCGCGGACGGGATCCTGGTCCCCTTGCAATGTGAGTATTACGCCCTGGAGGGAATCTCGATGATCCACCGTGTGCTAGAACCCATTCGCAACGCCGGAGTCAATCCTCGGCTCGAACTGCTCGGTGTGGTGATGACGATGTTCGATGCGCGAACCAAGCTCTCCAATCAAGTCCTCGGGGAGGTTCGTCAGCATTTCGGAAGTACGGTCTTTGAAACCGTGATCCCGCGCACGACGCGACTCGCCGAGGCTCCCAGCCACGGCAAACCGATCATCCACTACGATCCCTACAGCGCAGGTGCTGCCGCTTACGAAGTCCTCACTCAGGAGATTCTCACTCGACTCGGGTTCTAGCAGATCTATGGACTGCGGTGGCACGACCTGAGCATTACCCACAAGTTCGGAGGGCTTCCTCCCTATCCCAACGGGATTGCGCCTCAAAGCCCAGACATCTGAGTTACTCCGGCAAGGGTTTTTAGTTTTTTTGTTCACCGGAAAGTGAGTTCGATTGGAGCGTTGGCGCCGATGTTTTTGGCCCACGCTTTTTCAAGAGT
>JAEUHE010000184.1 GCA_016793885.1 Verrucomicrobiales bacterium | reverse complement strand
AAAACCACGACTAACCCAGGGTAGGCGCTCCTGCGTCGCGCCAACCCTGGGCTTTGAGCCGGAATCCCTTTGGGATTCTAACATTTGGTCGAAGAACTTGTGGGTAATGCTTAGGGCACGACACCGCTGTTCCTTCACGCCACCTCAGACCCTCCAACAAACCCATTCGCCTCAGAAGCTCCATCAGCCGCGCCGGTGAGCAACCGCCTGGGCTGAATTGGATCGGACTTTCAGCCCTCAGATGACTGTGGCGAGATGACCTGGGGCTTCGCCGCCAGGCTGGTATGGAACGCACCTGTGGTGCTCGGATCCGACGGGCCACAGGCCCAGCATCATCCCAGCCTGGCGGCGAAGCCCCAGGTCATCATCCGCATCTTCCGACAAGGGCTGAAAGTCCGCTCCCTGGCCGAGGCTTTTTCCGCAAGCCCGCTGAGTTCTCAACCAGATTTAATCGCCCCCCGATCACCGCCCCACCGAATTTTGACTTGCTAGGGCATACCGACGAGATTGTAATTCGTCCATCGTAAGATCCTTCGTACACTCTCCCGTCGGAGCACAGCATCGGCCGCCGTTCGTTGCCTTCCAGGAGACCCAAAAAGGACCGCACAACCACATCGTTATGAGTACCCAACATCGTGAGCACCCCACACATTGGACAACGCCCTTTCCACGAATACCGGCCGGTCACCGATGGATCCTGGCATTGTGCGCGGCCCTAAGCATCTGGGCTTGTACCACCACCTCCCAAGCCCAGCAACTCACCAACGGCGGAAACCACGACGGCACCATCCTGCTTCACGAAACCAATACCTGGACGTTTACCGCAACCACGGGCGACACCCTGGTGCTCCGCGCCGGCAGGGTCAGCGGCGACCCGAATTTCAATCCGTGGCTGCGTATTTATGATCCCAGCGGCAATCTGGTGGAAAGCAACCCCAGCGGAACGGCCAACACGGTGACCGAGTTGGAGCTGAGCGCGCCAGCCACCGGTACGTATAGCCTCCAAATCAGTGACGGAACATTCGGTCAGAACAATGACCGTGGCAGTTACCGCCTCTACTTCCTCAGACTCCCCGGCGCACCCGTGATCGCGGACGAAGGAGGCCCGATGACCAATGGCGGCAATCATGATGGAGTGATTGAGGTCGGCGATCTGGATCTCTGGACCTTTTCCGGCGAAAGGGGTGATAAGATCGTGCTGCGTTCCGGCCGATTGTCCGGAGATCCGAACTTCAATCCATGGTTGCGCCTGTATGATCAATCCGGTGTTGTGGTGGCGGCCACGGCGAGTGCGACGGCAGTGTCTGCGGTGGAGATATCCCTGACGTTGACCAACACCGGCACCTTCACCCTTCTCATCGCCGATAGCACCTCGGGCAGGGCCGACGACCAAGGTGAGTATCGACTGCAGTTCGCCCGTCTTCCCGGTTCCCTAACGGTGGCGGACGACGGCGGAATCCTGACGAGCGGCGACAACCGAGGAGGCCGGATCACTCTCGGCGATTTGGATCCTTGGACCTTTACAGCGGAGGCTGGAGACAGAGTGATCCTGCGTTCAGCCCGTCCCGGGGATGAGGCCAACTTCAACCCATGGATGCGACTCTACAATGCCGCAGGAGATCTGGTTGCCGATACGGGCAGTGGCAGCCTGGATTCAACCCGGGAAATTGCCCAGGTCGTGACCAACAGCGGCGTCTTCACGGTGCTTCTTTCCGACGGCAGTTCCGGAGGGTATGACCAGGTGGGCGATTATCGCATTTACTTCGTCAAGATCCCCGGCAGGGTGGTCGATGGCGAGGACAGCGGCATGCTCACCAACGGCGTCGCGGTGTCAGCGGTGATGGAGAGGGGAGATCTTGATACGTGGCAATTCCTCGCCTGTCGGGAAGCAGCGTTGACGCTCCGCTTGGAACGATTGAGTACGGTCAACAACTTTAACCCGCAACTGGACCTGTATGGGCCGGGCGGAGTCGCAGTGGCGTCGCGGGTGGGGGCTGCTGCCATCGAGCTGAGTCTCTTCGCGACGAACGGCGGCATCTATACTGTGGTGGTACGGGACACCGTGAGCGGAGGCTACGATGGAACAGGCACCTACCGCATCGTTGCCACCGGGATTCTCAGCGACGAACTCCAACTGTGCCAACCGCTGGTCCAGGGATCCAATGTGAACGTCGCGGCCATCGGCGGTCAACCGAACGCGGAAGCGGTGCTTTTCACCTCGCCAAGTCTGGAGCAGGACAGAAACCTCTGGACTCCCTTGCACACCAATCGATTCGATGCCACGGGCGTGCTCAGCGTGACCAACCTGCCCTACCTCGCGGACCCGCAACGGTATTACTATCTGCTCCAGCGGTGAAGTGCGGCCGGATGGAAACTTGGAGTGCTGTAGCCCTCACAGCTTTTCAAGACCCGACGGAGTCGGGCATCTCTGCTGCCGCGAATGCGCCCTCGCCCGGAAATAATCACACCCGGAATTGCTTATCCCTCGCGTTCGTGATTGGATGTTATTGACATGAATCGCTTGCTGTTGGCTCGAATGGGTTCACATCTCTGCCTCACCTCGCTGGCTCTGCTCGTCTTGCTCAGCGCCTCCGCAGCGACGGCCGACCCCACCCTGCGCGTTCCCGCCTCGACCGCCTACGTGTCGCCTGATCCAGAGGGTGCCCGCGTGTCGTCCCGCAGCGGGGTTACCCAGTGGAAGGATCCGGGACAGAAGATTGAATGGTTCGGCGGATTCCACCAGACCGGCACCCTCGAAGCCCAAGTGACCTGTACTTATGCGTCCAACCTCGTGTGCCGCCTTCAGCTGTCACTGGGAGATCAATCTCGCCAAGCCACCATCACCGGAGCCGGCACGAATCAAGTGCTGGTGCCCTTTGGAACCTTTCAACTCAACAGCACGGGATACCAACGCTTCAGTCTCCAGGCCCTCGTCGAGGCTTCTCCGTCCCTCCCGCAAGTCGAGGCGTTAACTCTGACCGGGAAACCGATGCAGGACGCCCACTTCAACCTCAAGCCGCGAAGAAACGCCGCTTCGGTCCATCTCAGCTATCCGACCCCCACGAATGTTCAAGTAGCAGCGTTCTATTGTGAGATGACCGGCGTGTTGGACCCGGTCAACACCTACTATATGGCCTGCGGTTGGCATCGCGGATACTTCGGAATGCAGGTCAACAGCCCCACGGAGCGCCGAATCATCTTCAGCGTGTGGGACAGCGGCAAGGAGGCCATCGATCGCCAGAAAGTCGATGATGAAAACCGGGTAAAACTCCTGGGCAAGGGAGAGGGCGTCCACGCCGGAGACTTCGGCAACGAAGGCACCGGCGGACACAGCCATCTCAAGTACGGCTGGGAGACTGGGGAAACGCAGCGCTTTTTGGTAACCGCCCAGCCCACGAATGGCACGTTTACGGTCTACTCCGGCTACTATTTTCATCCCAATCGGAGGCAATGGATGCTCATCTCCTCGTGGCGCGCTCCCAAGGACGGTAAATGGCTGCGCGGTCTCTATTCATTTAGCGAGAATTTTGGTGGATCCACCGGACACCTCACTCGTCGTGCCCGCTACGGCAATCAGTGGATTCGCACCGACGCGGGCGAATGGCGCGAGATCACCACCGCCAGCTTCAGCCATGATCCCACCGGCAAGAGCGATCGACTGGATCGCTTCATGGGAGTGGAAGAGGGTCAGTTTTTCCTCAGCCACGGCGGCTTCCTTCCCGGGTTTACCAAGTTCGGCGAAAAGTTCGTGCGGCCGGCGACGGGCAAGCCACCGCTGCATGAGGTTCCCTTCCCGCCCCGCTAGCAAAGACAGACGGCTCTTGGTGCGGGGCGAGTGGCCGAACCGACTGAAGCTACTGTTCTGCTGAATTCCCTCCGACTGGTTGCTCCTCCGCGTTCTCCGCGCCTCCGCGAGAAAGATCCCTCCCCTGACTCCGAAGGACTGCCGGAATCTCTCGCGGAGGCGCGGAGGGCGCGGAGAGGAAAGAGTTCATGGAGAGGGACGCCTCGGAACACCGGAGGTCACTGATATAACACTCCGATGCCCGCCTAGACCTTGCAGCAGATCGATGCCGGGCCATTCTCTTTTTTAGGATAAGCGGGATGGTGCCCAGGGGTTTGCCGGTCGAGGCTTAGTCCCTGAGCCGGATCGATTCGTCGGGAAGAAAGAGCATCGCCCATTCCATCGCCTCGCTGCGATCCGCCATGGACCCGCCCTGGAGGCAGATCCGACCATCTCGCCGAACCAGCCTCGCCTCTCCAAAGGAAGCAATGAGTTCCTCGGCCGTCAGAATCTGAGTCTTCGTGTCGTTATTCATGGGCGCAGACTGCGCCCGGGGGTCGGACAACGACAGGGGGAGGCCTTGGAATGTGAATAACTCAGCCTAGGATCAGGGCAGATTCGTTTCGCCCATCAGCCAACGATCACACTCGCGCGCAGCACCGCGGCCTTCATTGAAAGCCCACACCACCAAGCTCTGCCCACGACGACAATCGCCGGCGGCAAACACCTTGGAAATGCTGGTCTGGAACTTCCCATGGTCGGCCTTCACATTGCTGCGTGGGTCGCGCTCCACTTTAAGCGACTCCAAGAGCGGCTGATCCGGTCCCAGGAAGCCCATCGCTAGAAGCACCAGCTGAGCAGGAACCACTTTCTCAGTCTCCGGCAGTTCCACGGGCACAAACTGGCCCTTGTCGTTCTTGTCCCAGCGAATCTGGACCAAATGAACACCCTTCACCTGACCCTGCTCGTCGCTGATGAATTTCTTGGCGGTCGTCAAATAGACACGGGGATCGTCGCCGTACTTTGCCTGGGCTTCTTCCTGGCCGTAGTCAAGCTTGTAGACCTTGGGCCATTCCGGCCAGGGGTTGTCCTTGGCACGATCCATCGGAGGCTTCGGCAAGATCTCGACCTGAATCAGACTCTTGCAGCCATGCCGCATGGAGGTCCCGACGCAATCGGTGCCGGTGTCGCCACCACCGATGACAATGACATCCTTGCCCTGAGCGGAGATGAAGTCGCTGCCCGGCTTCCCGCCCACGACCGACTTGGTGTTGGCGGTCAGGAAATCCATCGCGAAATGAATGCCCTTGAGATTCCGCCCCTCGATGGGCAGATCGCGCGGCTTGGTCGCCCCGGTGCACAGGACCACCGCGTCAAAGTCGCTCATGAGCTTCTCAGACGGATAATTCTTTCCGATCTCCGTGTTGCAGACAAACCGGATGCCTTCGGCTTCCATCAGCTTGAGCCGGCGCATCACGACCTCTTTCTTATCGAGTTTCATGTTCGGGATGCCGTACATGAGGAGGCCGCCGGGACGATCCGCGCGCTCAAACACCGTCACTTCGTGGCCTGCCTTGTTGAGCTGAGCCGCAGCGCTCAACCCCGCCGGACCGGATCCCACCACCGCAACCTTCTTGCCGGTGCGCCGCTCAGGCGCCTGAGGAATCACCCATCCTTCCTCCCACCCTTTGTCAATAATGGTGCACTCGATGTTCTTGATGGTGACCGGCGGTGAGCTGATACCCAGGACACACGACCCCTCGCAGGGCGCGGGGCAAACCCTCCCGGTGAACTCGGGGAAGTTGTTGGTCTTGTGGAGACGTTCCAGAGCCTCTTTCCACAGTCCCCGATACACCAAGTCATTCCACTCGGGAATGAGGTTGTTGATCGGACACCCGGATGCCATGCCGCTAATCAGCGTGCCGGTATGGCAGAAGGGCACTCCACAGTCCATGCAGCGCGCTGCCTGGGTTCGGAGTTTGTCCTCCTTCATGTGGAGGTGAAATTCGTTCCAGTCCGCGATCCGCTCCATTGCCGGCCGGTCTACCGGAAGTTCGCGGAGGTATTCGATGAATCCTGTCGGTTTGCCCATGAGTCAGTTGTCAGTCGTTGAAATGGTTGTCGTCAATCCGGCCAGCGGCTTAGCCTCCGCCCAGGCGAGCCTGGTCCTTTGAATTCTCCTCGAACGCGGCCATGATGGCCCGCTCGCCGGAGAGCCCCGCCTCCGTGACCCGCTTCAGCGACGTGAGCACGCGCTTGTAGTCCTTGGGCATCACCTTCACAAATTTGGGCAAGCTGGCCTCCCAGGTGGCCAGAATGCGGAAGGCTTTCTGGCTCTTGGTATGCTTGGCGTGCAGCTCGATCATGCGCCGCAGTTTCTCGATCTCCGCAGCATCCTCGAGCTTCTCCAAGCCCACCATCTGAAGATTGCAGCGGGTCTTGAAATCGCCGACCTCGTCGAGAATGTAGGCGATGCCGCCGGACATTCCCGCGGCAAAGTTACGGCCCGTGCTGCCGAGAACGACCACATGGCCGCCGGTCATGTATTCGCAGCCATGATCCCCCACGGATTCCACCACCGCATCCACGCCGCTGTTCCGAACACAGAACCGTTCGCCCGCCATGCCGCGGATATAAGCTTCCCCGCTGGTAGCACCGTAGAAGGCTACGTTGCCCACGATGATATTATCCTCCGCCGCGAAGGTGCTGGTGGGAGGAGGTGTCAAAATCAGCTTACCGCCGCTCAAGCCTTTGCCGAAGTAATCATTGGCATCCCCCTCCAGCCGCAGTGTCATCCCCTTCGGAATGAACGCTCCAAAGCTCTGCCCGGCCGAGCCGGTGAAGTTCACGGTGATGGTATCCTCGGGCAACCCCTCGACGGCATGCCGCTTGGTCACCTCATTGCCCACAATCGTGCCCACCACCCGGTTGACGTTCCGGATGGGAAGATTGATGACGACCTTCTCCTTGCGTTCGATGGCCGGCTGGCAGAGGTCGAGCAACACGGTCAAATCCAGGGACTTGTCGAGCCCATGATCCTGCTCCATCTGAGCGAAACGCCCGATATCAGGTCCCAGCGGCGGCCGATAGAGAATGCTGGAGAAATCGAGGCCCTTGGCCTTCCAGTGATCGACCGCGCGGCGGGCTTCCAAAAGATCGGTCCGACCAACCAAGTCGGTGAGCTTGCGGAAGCCTAGCTGAGCCATGAGCTCACGAACCTCAGCAGCGATGAACTTCATGAAGTTTACCGCGTGCTCGGGATCTCCGGTGAAGCGCTTGCGCAGCTCCGGATCCTGAGTGGCGACGCCCACCGGGCAGGTGTTAAGATGACAGACCCGCATCATAATGCAGCCCAGCGCCACCAAAGGACCAGTCGCAAACCCGAACTCTTCCGCGCCGAGCATGGCCGCGATCACCACATCCCGGCCGGTCTTGAGCTGGCCGTCCGTCTCCACCGCGATACGGCTGCGGAGATTGTTGAGCACCAGCGTCTGATGCGTTTCCGCCAAACCTAGCTCCCACGGAATGCCCGCATGCTTGATGCTGGTCTGGGGAGATGCCCCCGTTCCGCCATCGTAGCCGCTGATCAGCACGACGTCGGCATGGGCCTTGGCCACGCCCGCGGCAATGGTGCCCACACCCACTTCCGAAACCAGCTTCACACTGATCCGCGCGGCGCGATTCGAGTTCTTTAGGTCGTGAATCAGTTCCGCCAAATCCTCGATCGAGTAAATGTCATGGTGCGGAGGCGGGGAGATCAGCCCCACGCCTGGGGTCGACATCCGAACCTTGGCGATCCAGGGATAAACCTTGGTGCCCGGCAACTGCCCGCCTTCACCCGGCTTCGCCCCCTGCGCCATCTTGATCTGCAGCTCCCGCGCGTTGGTGAGATACAGGCTGGTGACGCCAAATCGTCCGGAAGCCACCTGCTTGATCGCACTGTTCTTGGAATCCCCCCGCTCGTTGGTCCAAGTGAACCGCTCAGGATCCTCTCCACCCTCGCCGGTATTGCTCTTGCCGCCGATCCGATTCATCGCGATCGCCAAGCTCTCGTGAGCTTCCGAGCTGATGGAGCCATACGACATCGCTCCCGTCTTGAAGCGCTTGAGAATCGAGTCAATCGACTCGACCTCTTCCAAAGGAATGGCAGTGGCTGGCTTGAAGTCGAGCAAACCACGCAGCGTGTAATGCTGCTTGTGCTGGTCATTGACCAAGGAGGAATACTCCTTAAAGGTCTTGTAGTCGCCCAGACGCACCGCCTTCTGAAGCTTGTGCACGGTCTGAGGGCTGAAGAGATGCAACTCTCCTTCGGCACGCCACTGATACTGACCACCCACCTCCAACGTGTGAGCGGCGGTCGGCCGATTCGGAAACGCCACCCGATGCCTCATCAGCACTTCCTCCGCGATGACATCCATTCCCACCCCTTCAATCCGAGTGGGGGTACCCGTGAAGTACTTCTTAACCAAACCCGACTGGAGGCCGACCGCTTCGAAAATCTGCGCACCACGGTAACTTTGAATCGTGGAGATGCCCATCTTGGAGGTCACCTTCACAACCCCCTTGACCCCGGCCTTCACGAAATTCTTGCAGGCGGTCTTGTGATCCAAGCCCGGCAGCATTCCCTCGTGGATCATGTCATCCAGGGTATCAAAGGCCAGGTAAGGGTTGATGGCACCGCAGCCGTAACCGATCAACAAGGAGAAGTGGTGAACTTCACGCGGCTCACCCGACTCCAGAACCAGCCCGACCAGTGTGCGGGTGCCTTCACGAATCAGGTGGTGATGCAGCCCCGACACCGCCAGGAGCGATGGGATCGGAGCCATGTCCTTGCTGATCCCGCGATCCGATAGAATCAAGATGTTGATGCCTGCCTTGATCGCAGCAGTCGCGCTGACACAGAGGTCCTCGATCGCTTTCTCCATCCCCGCTTGCCCGGACTTCGCCGGAAACAAAATAGGAAGGGTGATCGACTTGAAGCCCGGCTGATCGATGTGCCGCAGCTTCTCCAGCTCCTCATTCGTGAGGATGGGGGACATCAACTCGATCAGATGACAGCTGGCGGGAATCGGGGTGAGCAGGTTCTGCTCGGTGCCCAAAGTCGTTCCCACGGCGGTGATGATCTCCTCGCGAATGCAATCGATCGGAGGATTGGTCACCTGGGCGAAAAGCTGCTTGAAATAGTTGAACAGCGACTGCGGCTTGTCCGACAGAACGGCCAACGGCGTATCCGTACCCATCGAGCCGATCGCTTCCACACCATCCCGCGCCATCGGGACCATGAGAATACGCAGGTCCTCAAATGTGTAGCCGAAGGCCTGCTGCCGCTGCAGCACCGATTCGTGGCTTGGCTCCGCCTTGTGCGGAGCATCCGGCACATTGGCGAGCTTCAGAAGGTTGTCGTCGAGCCACTGACGATAGGGCTTCTGAGTGACGATGGACTGCTTAAGCTCCTCATCGGAGATGATGCGCCCCTGTTCGGTGTCGATCAGGAACATGCGTCCGGGCTGCAGGCGACCCTTGCTCAGAATTCTTTCGGGCGCGATATCGAGCACGCCGACCTCGGAGGCCATCACCACAAGGTCGTCTTTGGTGACGTAGAAGCGCGACGGACGCAGCCCATTACGATCGAGGCAGGCGCCGATCACGGTTCCATCCGTGAACGCCACCGAAGCCGGTCCATCCCACGGCTCCATCAAGCAGCTATGGTACTCGTAGAAGGCCTTCTTCTCCGGACTCATGCTCTCATGATTCGACCACGGCTCCGGAATCATCATCATCATCGCGTGGGCCAGCGAACGTCCGCCCAGCACCAGCAATTCCAGAGTGTTGTCGAACATCGCCGAGTCGCTGCCATCCCGATTCACGATGGGCAGGATCTTCTTGATGTCATCTCCAAAGAGGTCGCTGGCCAGGAGTTCCTCGCGAGCATCCATCCAGTTGACGTTCCCCCGCAGGGTATTGATCTCGCCGTTATGCGCGACGAAGCGGTAAGGATGGCTTCGTCCCCAACTCGGAAACGTGTTGGTGCTGAAACGGGAATGAACCAGCGCCAGGGCCGAGACCATGCTCGGATCCCGCAGCTCCGGAAAAAACAAATCGACCTGAACGGGCATCAGCATGCCCTTGTACACCATGGTGCGGTAAGACAGGCTGCACACATAGAACCATTCGCCGCCCGGCGGACGGTTCTCCGCGTAGCGCAGCGCATTCTCCGCGCGCTTGCGGATGACGTAGAGCTTCCGCTCGAACGCCAGCGGATCCTTGATCGAAGCGTTGCGGCCGACAAACAACTGCCGCACACAGGGCTGGGACGCCTTGGCGGACTCACCCAGGGATGAATTGTCCGTCGGCACGGTCCGCCAACCCAAAAGCGTTTGGCCTTCCTCCGCCACGATCTTCTCGATGATCGCCTCGCAGCGAGCACGATCGGAGGCGTCGGATGGGAGAAAAATCATGCCCACGCCATACTGGCCGAATTCGGGCAGCGCAATCTTGGCCTCCGCCGCGGCCTTCTTCAAAAACGCATGCGGCGTCTGGATCAAGATTCCGGCGCCGTCCCCCGTGTTCGCTTCGCAGCCACAAGCGCCACGATGATCCAGATTCAAGAGAATCTGCAGCCCCTGCTGGATGATCTCGTGGGACTTCTGCCCCTTGACGTTCGCCACGAACCCCACGCCGCAAGCGTCATGTTCGAACTGAGGATCATACATGCCCTGCTTGGGCGGCAACCCGGTTAATCGGTCTACATTCATATTCGATCGCTGCACGTCTGCCACACTGCCATTAAAACCACGCCGGCCAAACCTGGGTCGAACTCTGTCGACTCGTTCCTCGGTCTTCCAGCCGGGCTCTCTTGTGTTTATCTACTATCACTCGAACTAGAAACGCTCTTTAGCAGTTCTACTTATAAACTCAAATCCGGCAATTTTTTACAACGCCCAGCTGCCTGTGCAAGCGTTGTTTGTGAAAATCAGTTCGAGGAGAGGTCTTCCGGGCCCTCCGCCATGAGGCGATAGCGCCATCCTTTCTTGCTCACCACCCGATTCCACAATGTTTCTGGTGCCGGCGAAAAGATCAGGTCGAGGCTGGCCGGATGGGTAAGCCAGGCCTCCCGGCGCATCTCATCGTCCAGTTGACCCGCATCCCAGCCCGCATACCCCGCAAAGACCAAAAGCCGCTGGGTGAGCGAATTGGTTTCGGCGATTTCCACCAAGTCTTCCAGACTATGCCCAACATTAAGATTCTTCATCACATTGGGCTTGAGGAGCTGAAGATCGCTGTGAAGGTAGCTAAGCGATTGAGGCTGAACGGGACCCCCGCTGAAAAGGGGCTGGGATTTGAGGCTGTCGGGCAGGTTGCCGGGTAACACCTCGCCGAGCCGGGCACCGGTGGATTTGTTGAGAATAAGCCCAAAGGCCCCCTCGGGATCATGCTGACAGATCAAGACGACGCTCCGGCGAAAGAGGGAACCATGCAGATTGCCTCCGTCGAGAAGCAATGAACCTTTCAGTGACTTGGGTTGACGAGCCATCGCTGGCCCTGAATGTGTGCCAAGCTTGCGCCGCTGACAACTGTCTTTAGACTGTCCGCATGCGCAAGTGCATCTATCTCGTTCTGGTCCTGTTCACCGTGAGTATGGTCTGTTCTGGATGCAAATCCGGCGGAAGCAGGGAATTCATTCCCGGAAAAGGCTGGCGAAAGATCTGAAGGAAGGGCAATTCCCCGGCCCCTGACTCGCCGAGAGGCTGCTAGTCGCGATCTCGAAGCCGCAGCTCGGTGACCTCGGAAGCGCCATTGATGCGAACCGTGACGGACTGCTCGCGGATTTCCACACACCGCACCAAAACATTGGTCTGAGCCACCCGAACGCGGGCCTCCTCACCGACGCGGAGAGTGGCGTCGTTGATCAGAGCGAACTGCTTGGGCGGGGTGCCAGAAAGCCCCTTCAGGACCAAGATCTCAGGAACCCGCGCCTGCACCACGGCCAGATAGCCGAAGCTGGGAGCGTCCGATGGCTTCAAGCTGGTAACCCGATGCATCCGCTCCCGCTCCAAGGTTTCGTCCGTCCCCGCCTTCATCCATTGTGCCACTCGATGAAACTGGTAGTCCGCTGAAGCCTTCAGCAACACGTCAATCTTGCCCCGCGTATAGGTGTTCTCGCGAATCATCCCCATCTCCACCTGATCCCCCCGCTGACGCATCACCTCAAACGCGGCCAACTCACAGAATGCTTCCACCGTATCGCGATCCAAAACTCGTTCAACCGGAACATTCTCATGCACCCAAGCGTGCGCGTACTCGTGGGCGGCGACGGCTGCCAACCGGTTGCGCGGAAGTCCAAGACACAGAAAAATCTCATGCTCAAGCCCCTCTTTGGAAAACCGTCGCGTGCGGGTGACTCCTTGCAGTGAGGCGTCGGGATGAGCCGTGGGAATGCCGGCGAAAACTCGAGCCAGCTGCCGCTGATCGACGAGTCGGACGGTAATGTTCCGATCCGGCAGCACTCCCAACCCGTTCATCAGGGAAAACAAGTCGCGCTTCACGTCCTCATAGATCGCCACCGCCACGTCCTGGTCCAGCACGGCCAGGGGCATGTCGACTGCGCAGAGGGAGCGGTTGTCCGAGAGAACCTTCCCCCCCACAAAAACTGGCAAACCACAACTGGAACACCGTTGCGGCAGCTTGGCACACCGTTCGCAAACAACGACTTTCGAAGAACGAACCTTGTCCTTCATAAAGTACATGTCCCCGAAGGACCTTTCCCCGCAAATGGCACAAAACGAGCCCGAGTCCGCTAGAAGCGCACTCGGAATCAGGGTCAAAACCAGGGAGAAAAGCACCCCCCAGACATAAACCGGCCAACCTTTCATGGTCACATGGATCTACCGCCTTCTTCCATATCGGCCAGAACCACCAGGAATTCAGTCTCCTTCTGTAACGCCACTCTCCCGGGGACGGTGCTCCGGAGTTGTGATGAGTGATGAGTGATGAGTTGCGATGACCGTTTGCTACGTCACTCCTCACTCCTCACTCCTCACTCCTCACTCCTCACTCGCCACTCGCCACTCGCCACTCGCCACTCGTCACTCATCACTCCTCTGGCAATCAGTTGATCAACGGCCCGCGAGTTCCTTCCAAAGCAACGCTCCCATGCGGGACCCGGCGGCGAAGCAGTCCAGGTCGAACTTTTCGTTGGGTGAGTGAAGATTGTCATCGGGCAACGCCAATCCTAGCAGCAGGGTGTCGGCCCCCAGGATGCGCTTGAAATCATTCACGATGGGAATAGAGCCGCCCTCGCGCATGAGCAAAGGCTCATGACCGAAAGCGCCTTTGAGCGCGCGCAAGCCAGCGCGCGCGAGTTCGCTGTCGGGAGATACCAGATAAGGATCTCCGCAATGTCCCTCGTCGACCCGGAGGCGAACTGTGGGGGGACACAGCTTCTGCAGGTGCGCCTTGGCCGCTTTGAGGATCTTCTTGGGCTCCTGCCCCGGCACCAGCCGCATGGTGATTTTCGCGCTGGCCCACGCTGGAACGATCGTCTTGCTGCCCTGGCCCTGGTATCCGCTGGTCAGTCCGTTGATCTCGAAGGTGGGACGGGCACTGCGCTGTTCAATCGGGGTAAAGCCCTGCTCTCCATTCAACGCCTCGACTCCGAGGAATTTGCGGTACGCCGTCGCGTTGAACGGAAGCCGCGCCAGCTGCTTCCGCTCATAGGTCGAAAGCGGCCGCACGTCCGCATAAAAGCCCGGGATAGTGACTCGTCCGCGCCGATCCCGCATCTGGGCCAGCAGCTGGCTCAACACCAAGGCCGGATTGTCCAGAGAACCGCCATAGATTCCCGAGTGCAGATCCCGAGACGGCCCCTCGACGCGAATTTCCAGCGCGGCAATGCCCCGCAATCCATAAGTGAGCGCCGGGTGGCGAAGACTCGGGATCCCTGTATCGGAAATCACCACAGCATCACAGGCCAGTTCGCGTCGATGCTTCTGCAGGAAGCCTCCTAAGCTCTTGGAGCCAACCTCCTCTTCGCCTTCGATGACAAAGATCAGATCACACGGCAAGTCGGTTCCGGTGCGGAGATAGGCTTCGACGGCCTTGAGGTGAGCCAGATTCTGGCCCTTGTTGTCGCTGGCTCCGCGTCCGAACAATTGGCGTCCCACTTGCGTCGGCTCGAACGGTGGCGTCTTCCAGAGGTCCAGCGGTTCGGGAGGCTGCACATCATAGTGCCCATAGACCAAGAACCGGGGGCGGGCCGGGCCGGGCCGTTGGGGGGTGCGGGCGACCAGGATCGGGTTGCCGTCGGTTGGATAGAGTTTCGCCTCCAATCCCAAGTCGCGGCAGTGGGCGGTCAACCAACTCGCACACTTCGCCAGGTCCTTGGCGTGCTTGGACTGCGCGGAAACGCTGGGGAACCGCACATACTGGCACAACTCGTCGATAAACCGGCCCTCGTTGGCCTTGAGATATTGGAGAACTTGCTTCATAGCAGCGGAGCGGAGCGGGAGGCTTTTAAACGAAACGAGGCCAGGGCGAACGCCCCGGCCTCGAAGAGATCACGAACAGCGGGATTCAGGATCGGGCCGCCGGTTAGAGCTTCGCCAGAACCTCAGTGACCTTCGCGAAGTTGGGAAGGTCCTTCGGGGTCGGGGTCTGTTCGCTGTATTGAATCACGCCATTTTTATCGATGACGAAAGCGGCGCGCGCCGAGGTGTCACCGACGCCGGCGAGCATGGGAAACTCCACTCCGTAGGCCTTGGTGGTGGCCTTGTTAAGATCGCTTACCAAGCGGACACCGATCTTTTCCTTCTGCGCCCAGGCTTCCTGAGCAAACGGGCTGTCCACGCTGATGCCGATCACGTCGGCATTGAGCGAAGCATATGTATTCAGGCCGCTGGTGATATCGCACAGTTCCGTGGTGCAGACACCCGTGAAAGCCAAGGGAAAGAACAGCAACACCGTGTTCTTCTTGCCAAAATTGTCGCTGAGCTTCACATCGACCAATCCATCCTTGTTCTTCGACTTAAGATTGAAATCAGGGGCTTTGGAGCCAACAGAGATAGCCATAATATTCAGCTTCGGTTGAGTTTGGTTGATCCGTCAATTAATGCCCGGAGATATAGAAGCAGAACCGGGAGGTGTCAATCGAATCACTCAGGCGCGCGCGGGCTCCAAACGCGAAGGGGCATTGGGGTCACCCATTGCTGCGGTCCGACCCCGAGTGGAAACCCGCGCGGAAGTACAACACTCGATCGCCATTACATCCCTCTGATTCCCTCCCCAACCCAACCCATGACCAACTCGATGAACGTACGTTCATCGAGTTGGTCATGGGTTGGGTGCAACCTTCAGGGAGCCCAGGGTGGCGTGAGTGGAGAGAGCTAAGGCGTCAGGGGTGAGGGAAACGTGACAAACCACCGTCGGTGGGCTTAGCGAGTTCTATGGACCGCGGTGGCACCGACACCGCTTTTCCTTCACGCAACAACCATCCAATCCGGTTCGCTCCAACACTGCATATCCAAATCTATCAGCTCGACTGCTCGCAGAAGGCAGCGGCAAACGGTCGGCGGTGCCGGCTGGCAAGCTGCGCCATGCTTTTGAAGGAACCCCCCGTCTCCCACGTAGCCATACGGGTTGACCCCGCCTTCCTCCCCCAGCGGGTCCCTATTTGGCCATTTACCCAGACCCGATGCGGTTTTGTAGGCACACCGAGCAGAACCCGTTGCGATTGCGCGGTCACGACGGCGGCGGCGTGACAAGCGACCCGATGGCGACTGACGAAAACCCCAGACGCGAGTTTTGTAGGGGGAGGTTCCGACTTCGCGCTTCGAGCTACGCCGGACAAGCTGCCCGGTGCGACGAACAAAGCGGCCGACCTGCCGACGCTCAGCAGCGGCTAAAAGAGGAAAAAGCCCAACTCCGTTCACGAGTAGGAACCTACACAGCACCGGCTGAAAGCAACGCCCAAGATGCTTAAGGAGCGCCGCAGAGTTTCCTGACTACGTCGGCTTGCCTCTTCCGTTCCTGCATCGCCTGTTTTCATCCGGGCCACCCTACACGCTCCCTCCCCGTCGCAGATAGTGACATACCCGGACATCTCGCCGACAGCCTTCGATGGGAAAAACCGGCTCTCAGAGCGAAGACGAGGGGAACAGACAGTCTGCTCAACGCAGGTTGCCCGGCTCACTCGTCTCGCTCACGGGCAACTTCATGGAGGAAGTCGCCCGCTGGGTCGACAGAGGCTTTGGCATCGAAGCGACGCAGCCTTACCCCTCCTAAATCCCTTCAATATCAGAACTAAGAGATGCGACCCCGATGGCCCATCGATATCGGAACGAAAAGATCTGATGGTTTTCGCTAACTGGTCCGAACTTTGGGCTCCATTACATCTCTAAGATGTGCGTCTCCAGTGCACGCTAAGGCCTTGGCAGAACTCAACCTCCATCTCTCACCTTGTGCGTCCAAATCCTCCGGCTTCGCCACTGAAAGGATCGGTCTCGGGCGATGCTCTCGGTGAGGTTACTAACCGCCTGTGGACTGAGAATCAACAAGTCACCCCGAAAGCCTGAAGTCTTCAACAGGGTGATCGCCAGTCCATTGCTTGAGACTTTTACAGCAATTACGCCGTTTGTGCCAAATCCAGGGTGCCACTCCCCAGACTGAAGCTCTCGGACTGGTAGGGATGTCGTTCCAAGAGTGAAAGCATCTGAGTATCGCTCCAGCTCAGCTCCCCCGATGCACCTAAGAATGGGCTCAGTCCTTTGCGCTAATAGAACATTGAAGCTCAAATTCTCTGCTCCACCATACATCCAAGGCCGTTCATTACGGGATATCCTGGGCTTGGTGTCGTGGGTAAATGCATAGCCGACAGTATACAAAATGGCATGGAATCCTTCAGGAAAGAACCGCGGACCTCGCTTATCCCCTATACCAAACAACCCGGCAGTAAATGGCGCTGCCACATAGAAAAGAACTAGGAGGAAGACGACCATCGGGATCGACGTCCAATGACCACGGGCGTTCATTTCACCAGCTTATCCTGATAGGCTGACCAGTGACCAGCCCACCACCCATTATTAAAAGGGTCGGGCCAATGGCCCGGAGCGTCGGCCAAAGGATCCCTCGCACTGAAAATGTTTTTACTGTTCCAGTAGGCGCCCATGATTCGTGCCAAGCATTCGGGAGGTCTAAAATCGTACAATCCCGAGCAGTCATGAAGCAAACCGGAGCAGCAAAGCACAGCACTGTTGCAACCAGTGTAAAGCTCTGAACGTAAGACCCCACTTCCTAGGGTCCCATCGGTCGTTCTTTGGCACAGAGTATTCAACTTTTTCCTCAACAAACGAGCGGCAACATCGACACCGCCCTGCTCGTCCCGCAGTTTTGAGAAAATGAGCTCACGCCATTCTCGTCTCGGATTCTCCGATAGCATTGAAATCGTCGGCCAAGAGTAAGGTATCCCGCTCACGTCTTCCGAGATTGCTGTATCGATACTTATCTGCGCATACCCAACCCCTCCCCCTTTAAGCCCATCATAGAAAGTGCCATCAGCGAAATCCCAGTCCAACATCTCATTGGCTATGATTACCGCCAACAAGCGCCGCGGAACACAGAGCCATTTGCTGTGGTCCGACCCCAGGACGCTCCCTGCCGAGCCGTGATAGCCGTGATCAAACCTTGGAACCCTCGCAGTGGAGGCACGGGCGCGGGTGGCCGACCAACTCCGGCGTGGCCTGGGCGGTGCTAGATTCCTTCGCACCTTTTGGTCAGAAATCGGTTGCCTGCGGCTCACATTGGGGCTGACGAATCGAACACGTAAACCTTGATAGCGTCGCGAAACTGCGTAGGGTTTGAAACCTCCACCTGGAACTCGCAAGGAGTTCGATTCTGAACTCCGGAAAGCGGGAAGCGGAGCGAGTTAGTCGAATTGGGGAGTTCAGCACTGTAGATTTCGATCGGAATACCTGGAGTCACCGGCGCATAATTCTGGTCTCCATGTTTTATCACGAAGGCGGACCGTCCACGATTGATGACAGTAATTCGTAATCGCTGTTTGCCGGGATGAACCTGGAAGCCATTGAACTCAACGTAGCGCGTTGACATCGACAAGGTCGCTTTGAAGCGCGCAGGCGATGATGATTGCGCTTGCACGGTAGTCACCAGCGAATGTTTCTCTCCAAAAAGAACTGCGCACCCACAGAACCACAACGCCAGCAGAGGGGAGATTGCATTACACGCGCGGAACACAAAGACGAAATGGCGAGCGGTGGTTGGCATAGGCTTCTGGAGCTGCTGCTGGGGTCAGATTTCTTAGTTCTGATATTGAGGCTTCATTGCTCGGTTTCGGTTCGTTGTTTCCGTGCGGATGCGTAATCTTTCTGAAACTCTCGATCTTTCCCAATGCGTGAGAACGCCCAGCCTCACTCGACGTAAGACGGCTTCGCCGGACGGTTACGGCCATTGTGCTGAAGTAGGAAAAAGTACAACCCTACGAGCCAATGAATGGAGGGCAAAGCAAGATACGTGAAAGTATTGTCCCCAGGCAAACGGTCACGTGCAATGGCATCAAAAAGAAATAGGGAGCCTATGCAGGCGGGGACAATCCAGAAATGCCGATAGCCTTTCACAGTAGAATGATCAGACAAATGGCGCAACGAATAATAAAACGGTGCAAGCAGTTCTGTGGCATACAGAGCGATGGTTACACCATAAAAGAGAGCCTCTTGGTCATAAGTTCCCCGCAAATATTCGCGTAGGCGATCCATCTCATTAAACACGAACGAATCGATACGAAGGTAGTGGAATATGAAACTTAGTACAAGCCCCATGGCGTATCCAAGAGCGCTAGCCATGAGGCGGACCCCGAAAACCGGGCCAGGGGTTAAGCTATGATTGTGGCTGAAGGGTGTGGGTGTTAAACCCAAACCACAGCGACACATAATGAAAGCCAAACGGAAAAGACACGAACCCGAATTCAAGGCCCGCGTAGCCC
>JAEUHE010000183.1 GCA_016793885.1 Verrucomicrobiales bacterium | reverse complement strand
ATAGAATCCACAACCCCATCGTGGGTTGCGAACCCTGTGGGGCTTCAGGTGATCCCAAGCGCAACCCGCGATGGGGTTGTGAGAAAACCACGACTAACCCAGGGTAGGCGCTCCTGCGTCGCGCCAACCCTGGGCTTTGAGCCGGAATCCCTTTGGGATTCTCACATTTGGTCGAAGAACTTGTGGGTAATGCTTAGAGACCTCTACCGCTTTGGTTCCCACAGCGGAGCTGGGATCCTCTCGGGAGGGCCGAAAGGCCCTCCCCACCTTCTCAGGACCCAACGCAGTCAGGAATCTCTCTTGGCGCTGAATCCGCGCTCACCCGGAAATAATGAGACCCCCGTGTCCGCCTCACTCCCTGCTTCCCAGCCCCTGACTCTTCTGCTATCGATCTGCCCATGGACGCAAGTGCAACCGATGTCGGCTATCGAATCTGGGGTGCTGACCGGGCGGTCTATGGTCCGGTCGAGCTCCCGATCTTGGTCTCCTGGATTCGGGAGGAACGGGTCCTTCCCGAGACTTGGGTTTTCTCAGAAGCCCAAAATCAGTGGCTCAAGGCCGCCCAATGTTCCGAACTCCAGATGATGTTCCGCCGGCGCGGAGGTGCGTCCGCGTCCCCAGGGGACGACCTCTCTGTGCCGAATTCGCTCGCCGGCATCAAGCCGGCTTCGCTGCGCCGGATCAAGCTGCTGGCCGGGCTGTCGGACGAGCTGTTGGAAAAGCTGATCCCGTTTCTGGAACTCAGCGAGATCTCACAGGCTGTCGAGATCACTCGGCAAGGACAACCGGGGGATGCGATGTATTTCATCCTGACGGGCGAGGTGCGCGTCCGGTTGTTGATCGCGGGTAAAGAATCGGTCCTCGCCACTTTGGAAGCGGGAGAGTTCTTCGGAGAGATGGCCTTGTTTGATGATGGTCCACGATCGGCGGATGTCATCGCAAATCGCGACACCAGCGTGGTAAAGCTGACTGGCGACTCGCTGAATCAGATCTGTGCGCAGGTTCCGGAGCTGGCCACCCCGCTGCTCTTTGCGCTCGGTAAAAGTTTGGCTGCGCGGATTCGCGCGGACAACAAACGCTTCCGCGATTCCGTCAATTTCGCACGCTCCTCAGGATCGGCCTAGCAGCCTGTCAGACTCATGTCCACCCCGACTCCGAGCTGGGGTTGTCAGGCCCTTTTGTGCTGAGCGATGCCCTGGAAATCATCGCGATAGGGCTAGCCTGATAAGGCCTGTTGACTTCGATCACCCCTTATCGCTCCTCGCCGTGGCTTATTCCACCCTTGTAACTATTGGGCCTGCGTGGGCTCGACGGAGTCTCTCCCTGCCTTGTACGGTTGGCTTCCTTGCCTTTTGCCTCCCCGCACGCAGTGCTTTCTAGCAGCAACCACCGTCGACGCGATGCGATGATGTTTCCGGACCTTACCACAGCCGTCTCATCGCGTCGGCGGTGGTTGCTGCTAGGCCACGATCACTTCAATCCCATGCTCCCGCAGGATCGCGATCTGAGCAGGCTCGGCTTTGGAATCCGTCACCACGACATCCACTGAGTCCAGCCCGCAGAGCGGGGAAAGCGACTGGCGACCTAGCTTGGTGTGGTCGAGGCAGAAGATCACACGCTTTGCCGCATGGATCATCGCCCTTTGAATTTCGATCAATAGCCCGTGAGAGTTGGTGATTCCATCCGGGGTAATCCCTCCGCTGCTCATCACCGCCACATCGGCGTGAATGCGGGAGAACGCTTCTACCGCCAGTGGTCCCACCAGAACCTCGAGGCGCGGATAGATGACTCCTCCGGAGAGCACGACCTCCACCCGACTGTTGGAGGAATACAAGTTCGCGATGGGTAGCGAATTCGTAATGATCTGCGGCGACTTGGTCTCGAGATAGCGGGCGACGTGGAACACCGTGCTCCCCGCATCGAGGATCACGCTCTGGTTCGGATGGATCAGCTCCGCACACGCCCGTCCGATGGCTTCCTTCTCGTTGCTCTGGTGGGTGTCGCGACTGGAGAAGGTAAATTCGTCCGATCGGGGATTGGTTAAGCGTGCGCCGCCGTGGGTTCGCTTCACCGTGCCTTTGGCCTCCAGTGCTTGGAGATCGCGCCGAACCGTGGAGCTGGACGCGTCGACTCGCTCTGACAGCTCGTCCAAGGACGCGAACTCCACCTTGTGGAGATATTCTTCTATCCGTCGCTGTCGCTCTTCCGCCTGCATGTTTCAGGGCGATTTTAGTCCGAGTCGTGAATCCTAAGGGCTCCAAACTTCCATGGAGTGAAATCTCCAAATGGCTGCCTGTGTGCCGCTTAAGGGAGAGGATGGAAGATTTTGGAAGATTTTGCAATCTTTTGTTGACTCTTTTTCAACATTGGCCGTAAGTTCAACCCCTAACGCATGGCTGCGCCAGAACCAGGATTACATCGAGCGTCGGTTGAACATCTTGTTCGCCGGGCTGTTTACCAACGTTTGGGCAAACCATTGCCTTCGACGTCGGCTGGCCCCAATCCCTTGATTGTCAATGTGAGTGCTCGTCACTGTCATCTGACTCAGGAGGCGGTGGAGGCTCTTTTCGGAAAGGGGCACCAGCTGACGGTTCACAAGTGGCTCTATCAGGACGGGCAGTTTGCTGCCAAGGAGACGGTCACCTTGATCGGTCCCCGCAGCCGGGTGATCTCCAATCTGCGGATTTTGGGCCCCTGCCGGACCTTGAATCAGATCGAGCTAGCCTACACCGATGCGATTGCGCTGGGCTTCGATATTCCGCTGCGGGCATCGGGTAACATCAAGGGCACTCCGGGCGCGATGATCATGGGGCCGGAGGGCTTTTTTGAAATGCCGGATGGTATTATTCGCGCGCTGCGTCATGTGCACATGCACCCGGATGATGCGTCCTACTACGGGGTCAAACACGGGGAAGACATGAAGCTGCGCATTGGTGGTCCTTGCGGGCTGACCTTGGATCGGATGCTGGTTCGGGTCGACAAGAGTTTCAAACTCGAGGTGCACATCGATACGGATGAAGGCAATGCCTGCAACCTGCAGGCGGACACCCTCTGCGAGTTGGTCAAGTAGCGGGCCGGCAATTTCTCCTTTCTAACTTTTAAACTTAATCTCAACTCCAACCTCTCAAAGCGAGAACATATGAGCGAAGCGATCGGCATGATTGAAACCAAGGGCTTTACCGGTAGCGTCGAAGCAACCGACGCCATGGTCAAAGCGGCAAACGTCACCCTGTCCAAGACTATCCCCATCGGGGGAGGCTTGATCACCGTCATTTGCCGGGGCGATGTCGCCAGCGTGAAGGCGGCAGTGGATGCAGGCAGCAAGGCGGCAAGCAAGGTGGGCGAGCTGGTCAGCGCTCACGTCATCGCCCGTCCGCATGAAGATTTGCTCAAAATCTTTGTGGGCTCCGCGAAGTAAACCGAATTTAACTCTCCAAAATTCCCAAGCATTATGGCTCAACAAGCAATTGGAATGATCGAAACCAAGGGGCTCTGCGCGCTGTTCGAAGCGGCCGATGCTGCTCTGAAGTCCGCCAACGTCTCCTTCACCGGATGGGAGAAGGTGGGCAGCGGATATGTGACCGCGTTCTTCCGTGGCGACGTCGCCAGCGTGAAGGCGGCCACGGATGCCGGCGCTGCCGCCGCCTCCCAAGTCGGGCAGGTCGTGACCGTGCAGGTGATTCCTCGTCCGCACGAAAGCCTCAGTGGTCTCGGTAAGTGGCTCGCTTAACCGACCGACTCGCTCTGTGAAGCTGCTGGTCGCCAATCTCGGAAGCACGTCGCTGAAGTGGCGCTTGTTCGATTTTTCGAACGGCGCCGAGACGATGTTGCACAAGGGGGGATACGAACGCGTGAGCGACTATCCCAAGGCGATCGAGGATTGCTTGGCCGAATTAAAAAAGGCCGGTCACATTCAGAGCGAATCGGATCTGGCGGCCGTTGGATTCAAGACCGTGGTCGCCAAAGGGGTGTCCGGCTGTGTGCGATTGACGGAAGAGGTGGTGAAGGCCATGGAGGCGTTCAACCCGATCGCTCCGGCGCACAACCCAGCCTACATCACCGGTGTTCGGCTCTTCGCTCAGCGGATGCCCAACACTCCGCTCATCGGCCTGTTCGAAACGGCCTTTTATCAGTGGGCGCCGGAGGCGGGTGTTCGGTATGCGGTTCCCGAGTCCTGGTATGAAGCCGGGGTTCGCCGCTGGGGGTTTCATGGTGCCAGCCACAAGTTCATTGCCGAGCGTTCGGCCGAGATGCTGGGACGCCCTGACGTTGCCGAACGGGCTCGTCAGCTCTACGTGAACGGTGGCACCTCGCCGGTTCAAGGGGCTCCGTTGCGGGTCATTTCCTGCCATCTGGGTGGCAGTTCGAGCATCACCGGCATCCGGAATGGCGTTGCTGTAGGCAATAGCTTGGGGCTAAGTCCGCAGTCTGGCCTTCCGCACAACAATCGCGTCGGAGACCTCGATGCCTTCGCGCTGCCGTTCGTGATGCGCACGCTCGGGCTCACGCTCGACGAAGCTGAGCGCCAGATGTGCAAGGAGTCGGGATTGAAAGGAATCAGCGGCGTCTCGAACGACATTCGAGACATCCAGGCCGCCGCCGCGCAAGGCAACACGCGCGCGCAGCTCGCCATCGACGTGTTCGTGCACAGTGCGCGGCATTGGATCGGCGCTTACCTGGCGGAGCTGAACGGAGCTGATGCCTTGGTTTTTACGGCGGGTATCGGCGAAAACCGCGCTGAACTGCGCGCGGCGCTGTGCGCCAACCTGGACCAGTTGGGTGTAGTGCTCGATCCCGGGGCCAATGAAAAGCTGCGGGCCATCGAAGGCGTCATCAGCACCCCGCAGTCCCGCGTGAAGGTGATGGTAATCCCTACCAACGAAGAACTCGTGGTGGCGCGGGAAGCGAAGAGACTTTTGGAACGCAAAGCGGACTGAATCGAACTTGAGGGCGCGGTCAGCTCCGGCATGACCGCTCGAAACGACAAGCTCGAACTAACATTTACTACGAACACTTAACCATCAAGAAAACATGGCTCAACAAGCAATTGGAATGATCGAAACGCGCGGCTTGGTCGCGCTTGTGGAAGCGACCGACGCGATGCTGAAGGCGGCTAATGTCGAGCTGGCTGGCCCCATTACCCAGGTGGGGAATGCGCTGGTCACCGCGGTCGTCGTCGGTGACGTGGCTGCCGTCAAGGCTGCGACCGATGCCGGAGCGCAGGCGGTCAAGGCGATCAAGGGCGAGCTGGTCAGCGTGCACGTGATCGCCCGGCCTCATGCGGACGTGGACCAGATCCTGCCCAAGAAGGCCGCCGCCAAGTAAGATTTCGGATGCGGGTTCCTCGGAACTCGCATCGTGAAGGCATTGGGCCGGGGGGCGGATCTGTGTTTCCCTCCTCCGGTCCATCCAGCAAAACTATGTTCCTCGCCAAAGTCGAAGGCTCGGTCGTCGCGACCAAGAAGGACGCCAATATGAGCGGCCGCAAGCTGCTGATCCTGCGTCCGCAGCTGGTCGACGACAAGGATCCCACTCGCTTCAAGCCCGGGTCCAACACGGTCGTCGCCGTTGACAGTGTCGGCGCCGGCATTGGCGAGTTGGTGATGTTCTGTCAGGGCAGCAGTGCCCGCCTGGCTACCGGACTGCGCGAGGCGCCCGTGGATGCGGTCGTGATTGGCATCGTCGATGTGGTGGACGTGCTCGGACAGCAAATTTACAGCGCCAAGAATCAGTGACGGCGCTCCCCGCAGATCACCGCATCGCCCCCGCGCTGCGCTCTGCGTCACAGTGAATCCATTTAGAAAGAAGACCCATGGCTGCGATTAATGAGACTCTGATCCGTGATGTGGTGGCTGAGGTGCTCAGCCGCTTGGGAACCTCTGGCGCTACCGTCGCCGCCCCCGCTCCCGCGGCCAAGGGCTCCGATCACGCGTGTGGCTGCGGCGGCAAGACGGCGACGTCGGCCGCATCAGGCTTTCGCGGCAAGTTCGGCGTTTTCCAGGACGCCGGCGAGGCCTGCCTGGCGGCGCAAGAGGCCTTCCTCCAGCTGCAAAAGAAAGGGATGGAAGCCCGCCGCAAGATCGTCGACATCGTCAAGCGCCTCGCCGAGGCCAACGCGCAGGACTGGGGTCGCATCGAGCTGGAGGAGACCAAGATCGGCCGCCTGGATCACAAAATCGAGAAGCTGCAGATCATCAAGCTGGTCCCGGGGGTGGAGTGGATCCGTCCCGACGCGCTCAGCGGCGACCATGGCATCACCCATGAAGAATACACTCCCTTTGGTGTCGTTGGCGCGGTGACCCCGTCGACCCATTCGATTCCGACGCTGAGCGGCAATATCGTGAACATTGTGGCCGCGGGAAACTCGGTCGTGTTCAACGCCCATCCCACGGCCGCGCGTTGCGCCGCTATGGCGGTTCGCGCTTATAATGAGGCGATCTATCGCGAGACCGGGATTGAGAACATCGCCTGCATTATCGAGCAGCCCACCTTCGACTCCTTCAAAGCCCTTTGTGCCAACGACCAGGTCCGACTGCTGTTGGTCACGGGCGGACCCGGCGTCGTGAAGGCTGCCATGCAGACCGGCAAGCGGGCCATCTGTGCCGGTCCGGGCAACCCGCCGGTGCTGGTGGATGGCAGCGCTTGCATGAAGCGCGCCGCCGAGTCGGTGATCAAAGGCGCCAGTTACGACAACAACCTGCTCTGCATTGGCGAGAAGGAAGTGTTTGTTGTAGGTGACACCTTCACCAAGTTCATGGATGCCATGAGCACCGCTGGAGCGGTGAAGCTCAACGCGAGCCAGCTCGAGGCTCTGACGAAGGCGGCGTTTACCTTCAAGGAAGGCCACGGCGGCGGATGCGCTGAGCCTGTGGTCAACAAGGATCTGATTGGTAAAGATGTTGCCGTTCTCGCCAAGTTCGCGGGAGTCACGGTGCCGGCCAACACGCAGCTGCTGTTTGCTGAAACCGATGCGAATCATCCGTTCGTCAAAGAGGAGCAGATGATGCCCTTCATCCCCGTGGTCCGCGTCCGGGACATCGAGGAAGGCATCGTTGCTTCCAAGCTGGCCGAGCACAATTACAAGCACACGGCGATCATCCACTCGCACGACGTCGAGCACATGACCGCGATGGCTCGGGCGCTCGACACCACGATCTTTGTGAAGAACGGGCCGTGTATGGCGGGTCTGGGGCTGGGTGGCGAAGGCTACTTGAGCTACTCGATTGCAACCCCGACAGGCGAAGGTGTCACCAACCCGAAGACGTTCACCCGGGTGCGCCGCTGTGTCATGGTGGATAATCTGCGGATCTATTGACCGTTGGATCGGAGCCGACTTGAACTGACATGTATCTTGCGCGCGTCGAAGGCAGCCTGACCGCCACCCGAAAGCACCCGAGCTTCGAGGGTTGGCGACTGGTGATCTGCCAGCCGATCTCGCAACAGGGCGCGCCCGAGGGTGTGCCTCAGGTGGCGATCGACTCCCTCGGTGCCGGCATGCATCAACGTGTGATTATTTCGAGCGATGGCTCGGCCGCTCGGTTGGCGGTCGGCGATCCGAAGAGTCCGGTCCGATGGATTATCGTGGGCGTGGTCGACGAAGTGTCGCCGGGCACCACAGCTCTGGAGGACTCGTTGGAATGAGGCTGGGAAGCGTGATTGGACGGGTGACGTTGAGCGTGGTGGTTCCCGAGTTGACGGGAGCGCGCTGGTTGGTCGTGAGCCCGTTCAGCCGAGAACATTTTCAGCAAGGCCCCACTCCGATTGGCGGGGTGAGCAAAGAGCCCAGCCTGGTGGTGTATGACAACCTCGGCGGCGGGGTGGGTGACACCATCGGTTTTGTGGAAGGGCGCGAGGCGGCTCAGCCTTTCGATCAGGCGCCGCCGATCGATGCCATCAATGTGGCTCTGGTAGACACCATTTTTTATAACCCGAAGTCGTGACCCTCGTGGGGTTGCGATGAGTGACTGAAGCGACGAATAACCGCACTGAATTTATGCCCGCTGTCATTACTGCGAAGGATATCGAAGAGCTGATCGCCAAAGGTGGTGATCCCAAAAGCCTGCCGTCTGATGCCATTCTGACCCCGTCGGCCAAGGACATCCTCCGCGAGCTCAGCTCGGGTCGGCGGTCCACTGGCGGGTCGTCCTCCCCGGCTGCGCCCGCGACGGCGACGGCGACGGCGGCTCCGGCGAAGCCGTTGAGCTCCAAGAGCTCCAAGGCTGAGTTGGAAGCGTTCTTCAACTCTCCTTACATGCACAATCTGAAGGAGCAGATTTGTGATATCGGCCGCCGTCTGTGGGGCCGGGCCTATGTCGATGGGAACGGTGGCAACATCGCCATTCGGGTGGGCGAGGACATCGCGCTGTGCACCCCGACTCTGGTCAGCAAGGGGTTCATGCAGCCGGCCGACATGTGCCTGGTGGATTTCGAAGGCAATCAGCTCGCCGGGGTGAAGAAGCGCACCAGCGAAATTCTGATGCACTTGCAGATCATGAAGCGTCAGCCTCGGGCAGCTGCCACGGTTCATTGTCATCCGCCTTACAGCACTGGGTTTGCTGTTGCCGGCATCGAACCTCCGACCTGCATGATTCCCGAGTATGAGGTGTTCTCCTCGGTGGCGATTGCTCCGTATCGCACGCCGGGAACCCCCGAGATGGGGCAGCTCGTCGCGGATCTGGTGGACAAGCACAACACCATCCTGATGGCCAATCATGGTGTCGTATCCTGGAGCCATCTGACCGTGGAGGATGCCTACTTCAAGATGGAGATCTTGGAGGCTTATTGCCGCACCATCCTGGTCGCGGCCCAGTTGGGCAAGCCGCCGCAGACCATGACCCCGAAGCAACTCCAGGATCTACTGAAGATCAAACAGAGCCTGGGAATTCCCGACCCCCGTCTGGGCTTGAAGGAATGTGAGCTGTGCGACAATGCCGAGTGGCGCCCGGGCATCACCTGCGCCGTTCCGGCGAAGTCGGAAACCTCCGGCGCTTTGGATCCTCAAGCGGAAGCGTTGGTCAAGGCGATCACCGACCAGATTCTGGGCGGCGGACGCTCCTAGGCTCCACTGAACCCGGATTGCACATTGTTCATTGTTCATTTCACATTGCACATTTGGGATGATTCCCCGAGCGCAGCGGGCGCTGTTTTCGCTTTTCCCCAATGAAAAATGAGCAATGTGCAATGAACAATTTGAAATCGGGTCCTGTCGCTCAGGCGAACTCTCTCACATGAAATCCCTGGACTCCAAGTTGGCTGAGATTCGCGGGAATCCGCGCTCTCGCTCCTTCATCATCGCAGATGCGAAGGACGCCGATATGGCGTTCGGCGTGCGCGCTCCAGGGCCGCGTGGCTACCTCTCCTCCGCGGGTGCTCGTCCGGCTCAATTCTCGCCCGAAGTTTGGACTCGGGATGAATTTGGGCACCGAAACCTGGTTGAGTTTTTGGATATTATCCGCGAGGTGGTCAGCCAGAAGTTAGTGGATATTATGCTGATGTCCGCCTCGGTGACGGAACAGCTGGCCATCAAGGAAGGGTTGTTCGGCAATTCTCCGGTGACTCCGGCCGCGCGCGCTAACGACACGACGGATGTCTGGGCCGTTCGTCATGGCAGCTACATCAAGCAGCCGGCGCAGCCGTTTCGCAGCGCGACGATCGACCATATCCAATGCGGTCAGGTGGAATGCGATCGCGAGAACGAGGAGTTTCCGGGTGCGAATCTTGGTCTCTACTCGGTCACTTTTGTGAACGAGCTCGAGCAGGATCGCGCCACTCTCGAGGCGTTTAAAGCGTTTCGTGAAGAGGCGGAACGGAAGAAGTTCCGGTATTTTCTGGAGGTCTTTGATCCGAACGTCAATAGCCAGATCGCTCCCGAAAAGCTGGGCGAGTTCATCAACGATAACATTCTGCGCATTCTCGCCGGGGTTACCGAGGCGGGGCGGCCGCAGTTCCTCAAAATCGTCTACCACGGTCCTCGGCTGATGGAGGAGCTGGCGCAGTATGATCCGAATTTAGTGGTCGGCATTTTGGGCGGAAGCGCTGGGACCACTTACGATGCCTTCAAGCTGATCCACGACGCGCAGAAGTATGGCGCGCGGGTCGCGTTGTTCGGTCGCAAGATCAACAACGCGGAGCATCAGTTGGCGTTTATTGAAATGCTGCGACTGATTACCGACGGACGAGTGAGTCCCGAGGAGGCAGTGCGCGCGTATCATGGCGTTCTGCAGGGCAAGGGCATCAAGCCGCGGCTCGCGCTGGAGAAGGATTTGGAACTCACCGATCAGGCCATGAGCTACGGCAGTGGTGGGAATCGTGGGAGTGTTCTGATCCAGAACAATCCGCTGGCCGCCAAGCCAGCTTCGCCCGCTGTTTCCTCTCAGCCCGCCTCGAAGCCTGAAGCCGCCACAGCGGTTACCGCCGCTGCTCCGGCGTGGCCTGTGTTAGCGAGCGGCGCCCCTGATTTCGCATCCATGACGTCGGTGCAGCGCTGCGCCTACGACGTCGCCCGCCTCAAGCGCCGTTTTGGCTGAGAGGGACCGACCCCACCTGTACGTGGGCGGTCCCCGCCCATCCCCGAGCGCTGCGAGCTCCGCGTTCCCCAATCAACGATGTGCGATTGGCTGCTCCCTTCAAATGCCACCTGTGGCGGATTCATCAGGAGGAACGGTTTTGGCAGCATCGGTGGACTCCGATAGGAGGCTTCGCCAGTGGCGGAGCGGCGTCAGGGCCAGCAGCATGAACACGCCTTGTGACGCGACGAACAACACCAACCACTGGAAGCCCTTGTCCATGAATCCGTAAGAATGGAGCCCCACGCCGAGCATGTTGGTGCCGAACCAAGACCACGCCGTGACGATATTGCCGAAGATGGCGGCGGACATCATACCACGTTCTCGAATCATTCCACCCCAGCGCATGTGCAGCAGCGTGGCGTTGGCGAGAACGATCAGTAACGCGCCGTTCTCTTTCGGATCCCAGCCCCAGAAGCGTCCCCAGGATTGATCAGCCCACAAGCCACCAAGAACAGTGCCCACAAACGTGAACAGTGTCGCGAAGCAAACCGTGCCATACACCATACGAGCGAGCCTTTTTGCCCTTGGTTGGCTCAGCGAGCGAGTGAAAATCCCGCGCGCGATGTAAATGATTCCAAGGAACCCGGCGAGGGACGTCGCGGCATAACCGATATTGATGATCACAACGTGGGTGGCCAGCCAGACGTTCGTGTCCAGCACCGCCCGCATCATCTCCAGCGTGTCACCACCGCCCGCAAGATTGTGCGCAATGATCAGCGTCATGAAACCAACGCACGACGCTGTCACCAGACCGATGCCCTCAGGGTAGAGACGCTCCAGAATAATTCCCAGGAACACTGCACCCCATCCGACGAACACCGCCGAAGAGTAGAGATTCGTCACCGGAGGACGGCCTTCCAGCCACATTCGAAAAATCAGGCCGATCGTGTGTAGCGCAAAGGCGAGTATCACCAGGCTGTAAGCCGACTTGCGCAACCACGGGGAAAAGTTCAACCAGAACGCCGCGCCGAGAAGCAGGGCGGCGACATACATGAGCGTCGCTTTGTAGAAGGGCTCTAGATGATTGAAGAGAAACTCCGCCTTACTCTTGCTCATCTCGGAACCGAGACCGCGCTGCACCAGCCATCCTTGATAGTCGCTGACCGCCTTGTTGAAATCGGCAGGCTTATCTGCACGCCAGGATGTGGCTATCGCGGCATAGTAGTCGATCGCCGGATGAAACCTGCCTGATCGCATTGCGAGCAGCAGGTTTGTGCCGATGTTGCTCCATCCCTCCCGGTTGGAATCAACCTCCAGTGGCGGCGCCAGCATGGGAAGGCCCCAGAGAGTCATATTCTGATACCGATTCATGAACAGACTTAGGAGGGCAATACTCCCGTTCGTCGCGATCGCGAGATTTCCGGCCTGATGTTCCTGCACTGCGGTGAGGGCGGGAGGAATTGTCTCTCGAAAGACCTTTAACTCCCCCTGAAAGTCCCGGCTGTCGGCTGGTTGAATGGCGTTCTTGAGGCGATCATAGATGATCATCCCTTGATACAGGTGCATGAGATCTTTTTCGTAGGCGTTACGAAGCTGCGGTTCTCGCCCCTTCTCCTCCTCTATCTTGAGCAGTTGGCGAGCCTCTTTAAGAATCTGATCACGTTTGGGAGCTAACTCGGTGTAAGCAAGCTGCCCTAGTCGGCCTTCCTGAGCACCCAGCAGGTTGCGCAAGTCCAGGCTCTCGATCCGAAAAATCCGACGGTTGTCTGCCTTCTTCGCATCAGCCATCACTTCCAGCAGCCACTCGCGAGCGGAAAGAACCCTTGTTTGCGACGGATCATGGGTCGCAGGCCGGACTGTCTGGGTTCCGTGGATGCTGAGAAGTGTGTTACGTGCGAATGAATCTAAGGGCTGGATGCGACCATTGGCCAGGATTGGTAAGCGTCCAAATTCGTCCAGTTTGAACTCCGTGAGATTCTTAGTCGGCCGCAGGCTGAAAAGAATCCACATCGCGAACGCCGCTGCCAGAAGCCACGAAAACTTTGTTTCTGATGGAATGCCCCGCTTCGGACTTAAGACTCCACCTACGCCCACTGCAGTACTCGAATCCTCCAAAGGAGACGGAACAGAGCTTGGGACGTCTCCTCTTTTAACCGGAGCCGTTCGCCGGCTCGGCGATTCCTTCAGGAACTTGAAAAAATGTATAGAAAAGTGGATCAACAATCCCAGACCCACCACGATGCAGGAGGAATAGGGAGCCAGCCAAGCCGGGTTCCGTACCACCTGGAGGATGGTTCCGGCATCTTTCTCCAGGAACCCCGCTTGATAGTACGTTTCGCCGCCGTAGCGCAATGGGTTGTTCATGGAGATCAACACTTCACGCTCTTCCTGCGTTCGCTCGTTTCGGAGGTGAATGCGACTGGAATAGTCTTTCGGGATATCCGTGCCCTGGTAACGCGCATGAGTGAACTGAATGAGTTCGATGGAATAGGATTTGTAGTAACGCACCGGGCGCAATGAGATCGTGTAGGTTCGGCCGGCGTGGGTGAATTGCTGCGGTTGGTCGGCCAAGGAGTCCATGGGCATGCCTCGCTCGATCTGAAAGTCGCGTAGCCGGTCCTTGTAGCCGTTTTTAGTCAGCCAAGTAGAAACCGACCACTCGCCCAAGGGCTGGTTGGCTGCAATCACTTCCACCAAGGCCGCTGGTTTGTTTTCGTCATTCATTTTCGCGGTGGTAGCCCGCTCTTCCAGACCCATCCTCTGTCCAAACCCCTGGTTTGCAGCGAACCTCTTTCCATTTGCCTGCGAATCGAAAAGGACTGGCGTAGAATTCCGATAGAACTCTTTCACGCGAAGAGTGAAGGGCAATTGCGGATCTTTGATCTCACCTTTGGAGGACAAGAAAGTTTCTGGAATAGCTACAGTCGTGCTATGGAGGGGATCCGTGACGTCTACAATTGCAAGCTCGTGCTTTCGTGCGTCTTCGCTGAAGTTCTTTCGTCCCTGATTCTCAATCACCATGAAGCTTTCCACTTGGAAGATCTCGGTGAAGAACTGCCCGATCAGCAGCACGATGAGCCCGAAATGAATGAGAACGATTCCGGATTTCCTCCAGGACCACTCGAATCGCTGAAGATGCGCAGCGATCAAATTCACGAGCAGCACGCCGCCCAGCAGCCAGCCGCCCGGCCAGACAGGAATTCTCCACTGTGTCCTCTCGGGAGTCCAATAGACGAAGACGCTCTGAAAGTATCGGGCTTGTGTGGCGTGGAGCCCCAATTCGACCTGCGCGAGCGTGCCGATAAACACAAGGATGATGGCGGCGATAAGGCATGCCACCGTGAGCCGTAGAGAGGTGATCAGACGAATGCAGGTTTTCATGAGTAAATCGGTTAACGAAATTTGGAGTACGCGGACATGAGGGATCCCTCCGCATCTTTCTGAAACGGATCAGCCGCTGTGGGAAACCCTGGATGCCTAGCTACGGTGTCGTGGGAGGCCTGAAAATTCTAAGGGGGACGTCCGTGATGATCAAATTCGTGATGGTCAGGACCTCTTCTGACTCGCCTCTGCGGCGGAGAATGCGGCTCGGAAAAGCGATGGTGTCGTAAGGTTGATAGTGCTGAAAAATGTTGGTCTGGAACACGCTCCATTGGGAAGGAGCCCAAACCGAACCGACACGATATTTAGATTCTAAATCAAAGAAATTGGCCGTTTCGACCCCTTGTTGATTCTCCCCAATCCGATAAGCTTTCATTTGCTCGAAGCTCACGAGCTGGACTTTTTTCCCTTGATCCTGGTTGGTCGAAGTAGACCGGTTGACGTTCTCGTACCCTATCAAGAAATCCGTATCCCATTCGAACTGCTCAGCCTGGAGGGGCGCGAGCCAATGAACGGATCCGCCGGGCTCGATCGACCACGCCGCATCCCGGTTTCGTCCTCGAACAAAGCTACCAAGGCCGGCAATCTCGATCGATTCCAGCGCACGGTCGGGTCCTGCGAGCCGAAGTTGGAAAGTGCCTTGTAGTCCACTAAGTTGTTTTTGCCAACTTCCAGACGCGTAGATATGACGGACTGTAGGTTCTCGGTCGGAGCGATCCCCACGATGGCAGGTCATGCATGAGGTGCCCGCTGCCTCGTTTCTGTGTTCGTTCCTCAGCGATTCGGATCCGGATTGCGCGAGGTGCCATCCAATAATCTCGGAGCCTGTGGGGATGTTGCGGCGGCCTGAATGATGAATCGCTAAAAGCAGAGCGATCGGGAGACCCGCGGCCGCTATCATGTGCCTGAGTTTGGTGAGGAACATGGACCGCAGTGACCTCTCGACCAGAGCGAGCACTTTCACCCCCGCCCCGACCCCATCCGCCAAAGCCGCGGTGGAGGTTCGAATGGTGAGACCGACGGGAAAATCGTCATGGGCTGGAGCGCTGGAAAGAAGTTGCTCCATACCGCTTGTCGTCAGAGCGTTTCGGCCTCCGAAATGGCGGCGAAGCTTTTCGATCGCGCGATCCAGGCGTTTTCGAGCAGCTTCTTCACTACAGCCAAGCTCCTCCCCGACTTCGTTCAAACTCTTCGCTTCGAAATACCGCAACAATATGGCCGCTCGTTCGATTTCGCTCAGTCGTGACAACGCTTGATCTAGCTGTTGTTCAGCCTGCTCCCATTGGTCTTCCTGCTCCGAATGCAATGAACTGCTTTGTGTGGCTTCCTTCTCGCGCTTTCTCCGCCGGGCTTCGCTTTTGATTACGTCGCATGCGATGAACCGTGCGGTTCGATAGAGCCATCCGGAAAGGATGCACCTCTTCGGGATGGTGCCAGCCTTTCTGGCCAGCAGGACAAAGACTGCCTGAGTTACGTCCTCAGCTAGGTGCGCATCGTTTACCTGGCGAAGGGCCGCGGAGTAGACCAAGCCAATATGACGATCGACCAAGGCACCGAAGGCCGCCTCGCAGCGATTCGTTGCGAATTCGTTCAGCAGATCGTGGTCTGATCTTTTGTCCATGTGTCGGTTTCCACTGTATGATGGCCACCGACTCCAAAAGCGGACAGACTTTTCCGCGGGTCTTATTTCCGGGTCAGGACCGCCAGGATCCCCGCCGGGGGGGCGGGGAAGCGGTAGAGGGCTCTCATCCTTGCCGGAGGCTAAACACGAGGTGGACGTAAGGTAGGGAGAGACTCCGTCGAGCCCATAATGGCCCCAGGCTCTCCTGCACAACAACGGGTCAGCCCGATAAGGCCTCTCGATTTTGATCGCCCATCAACGCTGGTCGCCGTGACTCACTAAACTCTTTCCCACGTGGGGCATGCATGGGCTCGACGGAGTCTCCCCCTCCCAATCTTTCTCGGCGAGCGAAACGAAGGCTCTCCGTTTCCAACGGTTTGGTCTCATAGACCCTCTCGTTCTGTAGGGGACGAGGTCACGAGTCCTTGGCGTCCGCCTATCCCTGAGACGTTGCCCTTCACGCAAGGTGGCCCGAAGCCTTCTAACGGTCCGTCTACGCTGGCAGCTACGACGTGACAAGTCGACTCCTACAGGGGAAGCGGGCCGACCTTCCCCACCTGTCTCTACTTCGCGAACAGATCGAGCTGGGCGGTGGGGGCCAGCCTGCGGAGTTTCTCCCGCTCGGCCTTCTGACGTGCCTGCGGCTTCACGTTGCCTTCAGGGGTCAGCTCACTCTCTTCCAAGTTGCCCAGAATCTGCTTGGCCCGCTCCACCACCGTTTTGGGCACGCCTGCTAGCCGTGCCACCTGAATGCCGTAGCTCTTATCGGTTCCGCCCTCGAGGATCTTTCTCAGGAACACGATCTGATCGTTCCATTCCCTCACGGCCACATTGTAGTTCTTGAGCCGCTTGAGTCGCTGGGCGAGTTCGGTCAGCTCGTGGTAGTGAGTGGCGAACAGAGTTTTCGCCCCTACCGCGTTGTGCAGGTGCTCCACGATGGACCAGGCCAGGCTTAGTCCGTCGAAGGTGCTGGTGCCGCGTCCGATCTCATCCAGCACGATCAAACTTTTGGGCGTGGCATTGTTGAGAATGTTGGCGGTCTCGCTCATCTCGACCATGAAGGTCGATTGCCCCCGCGACAGATCATCGCTCGCCCCGATTCGGGTGAACACGCGGTCGAGTAGATCGATCCGCGCCTCGGCCGCCGGCAGGAACGACCCGGTGTGGGCGAGTA
Organism: Verrucomicrobiales bacterium; assembly: GCA_016793885.1. Lineage (NCBI taxonomy): Bacteria > Pseudomonadati > Verrucomicrobiota > Verrucomicrobiia > Verrucomicrobiales > Verrucomicrobiales bacterium. The sequence goes on along the minus strand of JAEUHE010000183.1, from coordinate 113,348 downwards.
GCGCCAGCAGAGCCACCTGACGCAGATAGGTGCTCTTACCCGCCATGTTGGGACCGGTGATCAATGCGATTTGGCAGTGGGCCAGATCCAGCTCGGTGTCGTTGGCAACAAAACGCTCTTCCGTCAGCGTCTGTTCCAAAACCGGATGCCTTCCATCGCGAATGTTCAGAACTCCTTCTTCGGCCACCACCGGCTGCACGTATTGGTGGAGCCTCGCGGTCTCCGCAAAGCTGCCTAGCACATCCAGCTGTGCTAGCGCGGCGGCCGTCTCTTGAATGGGTTTGAGCCAGCTCAACACTTCCTCGCGCACTTTGAGGAACAGCTCATACTCGAGCTTCGTGCTGCGCTCCTCCGCTCCCAGGATGCGTCCCTCGACTTCCTTGAGTTCGGGAGTGATGAACCGCTCCGCATTGGCTACGGTTTGTTTGCGGATGTAATGCGCGGGAACCTTGTCGAGATTGCTCTTGGTGATCTCGATGTAGTAACCGAAGACCGAGTTGAAGCGGACCTTGAGGGAGGCGATCCCGGTTCGCTCGATTTCATCCTGCTGCAGTTTCGCCACCCAATCTTTGCCTTCACGGGCGCCGATCCGGATGTCGTCGAGGGCGGGATCAAAGCCCTCCCGGATCAGGCCACCTTCCTTGAGCGCCAAGGGAGGCTCGTCCACAATGGCCCGACTGATCAGTTCGACCAGGGCAGGTTGTGGTGTGATCTGGCCGGCTAATTCTTCGAGTAGGCCCAATGCGCTGGGGTCGGCCTCGTTGATGAGGGCCTCATCGTCCGGTTGGAGCCGGGCGGATTCCAGCGTTTGTTCCATCAGGGATTTAAGGGCGGGCAGGGGCTCGAGGCCTTGGCGGAGCGCGGTCAGATCACGGCCGTTCCCGGAGCCGATGCTCAATCGTCCCATGGTTCGCTCCAGATCACGCACGCCTTTGAGCAGTGCGCGGAGTTGATCGAGCACACTTGGGTCGTTGATGAATTGGGCGATGACTGCCTGCCGCGAACGGATAGCCAGGGCATTGGAGAGAGGCTGCGAGAGCCAGTCCCGCAAGCGACGCGCGCCCATCGGGGTGGTGGTGCGGTTCAGAGCGCCGAAGAGCGTCGCTTCTTTCGGTGCATCCCGATGCAGCGGCTCCAGGATTTCAAGATGTCGCAGGGTGGTGCTGTCGAGAATGAGGTAGTCTGCCGCCTCATAAGTGCTCAAGCGCAGGAGATGCGACACATCCCGACGCAGATGCTGGGCGAGGTAGTGCAGAGCGGCACCGACGGCGCCGACCGCCGCTGATTTGTTGCGCAGTCCAAAGCCATCCAAGGAGGCGACCTTGAAATGCTCACGCACGGTATACAGCGCCGTCTCCGGGGCGAACACCCAGTCGTCGTAACCGTTCAGCCCGGAGACCCGAGTGAGCAGCAAGTCGCGGAGCTTGCTGGCTTCCATGGGAAGAATGGTTTCGGCTGGGCGCAATCGATCGATCTCGGTGACCAACGCGGCCTCGCTCTCGAGCTGGGTTGCCTTGAAGTCGCCGGTGGTCAGATCAACCACCGCCAGTCCGTAGGCGGAGCCGTGCTGACAGACCGAGGCGAGAAAGTTGTTCCGTTCCGCCACCAGCATCCGCTCATCGAAGTGGGTGCCGGGGCTCAGAATCTGAGTGACCTCCCGTTTGACCAATTGTCCGGGCTTGGCCTCCTCCATCTGGTCGCAGATCGCCACCTTGCGGCCGGCCTTCAGCATGCGGCTGATGTAGGTGTTGGCGGCATGGTAGGGGATCCCGCACATCGGGATCACCCCGCGCTTGGTCAACGCCACGTTGAGGATCTGGGATCCGGCCTGCGCATCCTCAAAAAACATCTCGTAGAAGTCCCCCAGGCGAAACAGCAGCAGCGCATCTTTGGGCAGTTCGCCCTTGATACGTCGATACTGGGCCATCATTGGAGTGAGTTGGGGCTCGGCTGACATCGGGGGCGGAGCTTAGACCCGTTGGCCCCCCTGGGCAATCGCGAAGAAATCCTGCCTGAAAGCCGTTGCGCGTCCCGGTGCATCGGCTACATTGGCCGAACTATGACGGACGTGACTTCCACTGAATTGTTGCGGGAATGTACTGCGGTTCAGATCCCCTATGGCTCCTCCGCGGTCCTCCCCAAAGGCACCCAGGTCGACATCATCCAGACGCTGGGGGGAACCTTCACAATTCGCACGCCCGAAGGCATGTTCCGCATCGCGGGCAAGGATGCCGATGCCCTGGGGGTGCCGGTGCCCCCCGAAGCCGTCGCCAAGCCAGCCACAGTCACTCCCGGGGTGGTTGATGAGAAGCTGATCTGGGACACTCTCCGGACCTGCTACGATCCTGAGATCCCGGTCAACATCGTGGATCTGGGCCTGGTGTATGACATGGCGATCGATAGGCTGCCGAGCGGCCATAGCAAGGTGAGCGTGAAGATGACCCTCACCGCGCCCGGCTGCGGCATGGGTGCCACCATCGCAGGCGACGCTCAGCAGAAGATTCTGATGCTGGACGGTATCGAAGAGGCGTCGGTCGATATCGTCTGGGATCCCCCCTGGCATCAGTCCATGATTACCGAGCAGGGGCGGCGGATCCTTGGTCTGGAGTAGAACCCACTCACTCCCCCCGGAGTGCAGTGAGATACGCCAGTAAGTCGGCTACTTCCTCGGCAGTGGATTGGCTCAACAAGCCTTCTGGCATCAGCGACGTTCCGGATTTAAGCAGGCTCCGCACGTTGCTGCGTGGCAGCGAGTGCAGGCTCCCCGTCGTGTCCTTTAGAACAATGTGGTCGGGCGACTCCTGGACCAAGCAGCCTGTGTAGCTTTCCCCGTCGGCGGCTTCCGCGGTCCAGGTTGCGTAGGCCGGGTCGATCAACAGGTTGGGCTCCAAAATATGACGGAGGATCTGGTCTTTAGTGTACTTCTTGGCGACCTGACTCAGATCAGGCCCGATCGCTTTTCCGGCGCCCTGTGCGGTGTGACAATTCTGGCATTGCAGCCCCGCTGAGGAGAAGAAGAGTCCCTTGCCGCGTTCGGAGCTTCCGGGAAGAGCGATAAGGGCTTCGACATCGGGCTCGGTTCCAATGACTTGGCGTCGAGCGTGCGCGGGGAGAAGCGGGGCAAGCAGATCCCGCACTAGGGGGGATTCTGCGTTTTGGGCCAAATTGAGGATGCCCTGGTCCAGGACGGTGGGCGAGCTCCGTTCCGCGATGGCTAGGCGCAGCGCCAGTGCTCCCTGGGGCGATTGGATGAGTGCAGCGAACTGCCCCTGAGAGTGGGTGCCGGGGGATCCGAGCTGAGGCAGCACTGCGCGAGCCGCTGAGAGCAGGCGAGGGTGATGGGACACCAGGTTCGAACTGGGCATCTCCTGAATCCAACGAGCGAGCAGGTTCAGTCCGGTCTCGTCAACGAGACTCGATCCCAGGTACGGCATATGCGAACTTCCCAGCTTGGCGAATCGGTAGAGTAGGAGCGAGTTGAGCGGGTCGCCTGGACTGAGTAAGGGTGCGTTGGTCAGGCCCAGGTGACCTTGCACCGGTCGGGCTTGCACGAGGCTCAGGTCTGCAAGCGACGGTTCCAGATTCAGCTTCACCAGCACCGCGCCGCCGGCGTTGTCTCGATGGCAATGTCCGCACTGCGCATGCAGGTAGGAACGGGCTCGATCGGGCAGGGCGTGGGTCGATTCGTGCGGGTTGACGGCGGAGGCCTTGATTGGCTCGGTCAACGTGATGAGTCCCAGCGCGCTCAGACGCTTCGCTTCGGTATCGAACTCGGTCGAGGTCGAGGTCGAGGTCGAGGTCGAGGTCGAGGCTGGGGGCACGGCCCGAGCGAGCTGTGATGGATTGAATCCCAGTAGGGTTCCATTCCAGGGATTATGGCAGCGGAGGCATTCACTGCGGCTGTGATGCCGCCAGTTCAGGGTTTCTTTCCCGGCGGGCAAGCGTTCACCTTGGATGGATAGGGTCTGCTGAGCGCCCGCAGCCGGTACGAGCACGGCGTCGGTCTGGTCCTCGTTCCACCGATAGGTATATGCATTCCAGCCGAGCCCGTTGAAATGGAGCACCTGGGTCTCCAGGTGTCGGCGCGTCTGGGGATCGGATCGACGGGTTTCGATGGTGACGGTCCGGGCTAGTACTGTGTTGGTGGGAACGAGATCCCGTGGCGCCTGCCAATAGCTGGTGGTGAAACGAACCGGCTGCAGCGACGGAAGTCCAATCCATCGTCGAGCCGTCGCTCCATCGTTCCAGAGCGGAGAGGCGACATTAAATTCATAAACACCCGCGGCCGGGACCTGGTCCTTGACCGAGCTGAACAGGCCGGTCTCACTCAGTCGCTTTGGGAAGGGATCTTTCGACTGAGCCACCGGGTTGCGAGCAAGCGCATACAACCCGCCCCCCACATAGTCGAGAAAGTAGAGTTCCTGATCAGCTGACTCTCCAAAAGCAACGAGCTTCAGTCCGGTTGAAGCAATCTCAACTCGCTCCGTGAGCCGCCCCTGATCGTGGCGGAGTGCCCACATGCGGCCGGTTTCCCAATCGCCGTAAACATAGGCGCCCCGCAACGCGGGCAAGCGTTCTCCGCGATAGAAATAGCCGCCTGTGATGGAGGCTGCTTCTTCGTGACTGTGGGCCACGATCGGTTTTTCTAGGGGAGTCGGACCGCGCTTCTGGTCGGTTCGCACCTTCTGACTTCCTTCGAGGATTGACCAGCCGCAGTTCATTCCAGGCCGGTCAAGTCGGAACACCGACTCCCATAACTCCCAGCCGACGTCGGCGACCCACAGCACCGACGTGCCAGGCTCAAAACTCATCCGCCAGGGATTGCGCAGTCCGTAAGCCCAGACTTCGGGACGGGCGTTTGGAGTGTGTAGGAATGGATTGTCGGACGGGATTCGGTAGGGGCGTGAGCCGTCCGATGCGCTGACATCGATGCGCAAAATGCTGCTCAGCAGGTCACTGATGTCCTGGCCGGTGTTGAGGGGGTCGGGCGGGCTGGGCGAAGCTTGATCGCCGGTGCTGATGTAGAGCATTCCGTCGGCTCCGAACTGCAGGCTGCCACCATTGTGCCCGCCGGATGGGAACGTCAGAATGATTTCCTCCGATGCGGGATCGACAGTGGGTGGGGTGAGCGTTGTGACTCTGAAACGGGAAACCCGGGTGCCATCTGGCACATCGCGGTTCAGGGTGTAGCAAAGAAAGAGTTGGCGATTGGTGGCGAACCCCGGGTGGAAGCTCAATCCGTAGGCGGATCCGAACTGGGGAATCTTTGCTTTGAGATCTAACGCAAGGTCCGGTTTGGCGCTCGGGTCGGATAGCTTGAGGGAGAACAGTTTCCCGGATTGCTCCAGAACGAAGAGGTGAGGCAGGGAGGGGGTTGAAGCCAACTCAAGGGGATCTTTGAATTTCACCTCGGGCCGGATTCGTTCCGCCACCGCGAGGGGTGGTGGTTCTGGAGACCCTTGAACCCGCGAGCTCGTCCAAGCCACGCGTTGGGCCTGGGCCCCGCTGGACCCGGGAGTGACCAAGCCGGTCCAGCTGAGAAAAAAGACGAGCAGGGACAGACACCCGGTTGGATGCCATGCGGGCGTCGTGGCCGGAACTGGTTTCTCGCTGCGCATGGAATGACACTAGGATTCCTCATCGCGGGGAATCGAGGCAAATGCGGAAAAAACGCTCGTGATGCTTCGCCGCCGGCCATGTCCAATGCAGCAGTTGCCCAGGAAAACAGGGGCTTAGCGTCCGGCTTGGCGAGTACCACGCTTGCCTTCGGAGGTTAAATCCCTGATAGTGTGATCTGCCCGGTTCTTGTGGAATTGAACTAAATATGTATCCAATGAGGAGTTGTGCGCAATCGCGATCCGCGATAGCGCGTCGCACGTTTGTGGCCGTTGTTTTCCTGGGTCTTTCCCATTTGGTAGGTTTGAGTTCGGCAGTAGCCGCTGAAACGCAGGGCGACGGGGTGGGATGGGGTGATTCCAGTGTGGGACAGGCAACGCTTCCCTCCAATCTGGGGAAGGTCATCGCCCTCTCCGCGGGGCGTTCTCACAGTTTGGCGATTCGACCTGACGGATCCGTCGTTGCTTGGGGGGGAGGTATCGCCGTGCCGTCAGGCACGCCTCGAGCCAAAGCGGTGGCGGCCGGAGGATTTCACAGTTTGGTTTTGGCGACCAACAATCTCGTTTTCGGATGGAGCACCGACGAGCAGCTCCGCGTTCCGGGAAATCTGGGCGCGGTCAATGCCATCGCGGCGGGCGATTTGCATGGCCTGGCGTTGCGGCCCAATGGAACGGTGGTGGGTTGGGGCTACAACGATCGTCAACAGATCGCGGTCCCGAGCGGTTTGGCAAGTGTGGTGGCGATCGCCGCCGGGGAGGGACACTCGCTGGCCCTCCGCGCTGATGGAACGGTGGTGGGTTGGGGTGACAACACGTTTGGGCAGGCGCCCCGCACCCCCGCGCTTCAAGGACGCATGAAGGCCATCGCTGCGGGAGGGAACCACAGTCTGGCCTTGCGGGAGGACGGTCGGGTGTTCGCGTGGGGTGATAATTCCTTCGGACAGATCGCCGTCCCTTCTGATCTGGGCGCTGTCATCGCCATCGGGGCGGGAGCCAATTTTAGCGTCGCCCTGCGATCGGATCGCACCGTGCGGGTTTGGGGCGACAATACCTTTGGGCAGTGGAATCCGCCGTCGGGTTTGACCAATGTCTATCGAATCGCCATTGGATCGACGCACGCTCTGGCGATGGTGGTGGATCTTCCCACCATCGCAACTCAACCCGAGGACCGACGTGCGTTGATCGGAACTTCCACGACCTTCACGGTCGTTGCCGCAGGCGGTCAACCCTTGACGTATCAATGGCGCTTGAACGGTAACAATCTCACGATTGCTGGAGCCACGACGCCCAGCCTGACGGTGTCGAACCTACGCCTTCAGGATGCGGGCGCTTATTCGGTTCTGGTTTCCAACGGGGCGGGATCCGTCGTGAGTCGCAACGCCAGCCTGGTCGTCGAAGCGCCCCCGGTGATTCAAGTTCCACCTCAAGGGGGAACATTTCCGGCAGGGGGCACGGTGACTCTGACCGTGGAGGCGTCGGGAGAAGGATTGGTCTATCGGTGGCGAAAGGACGGTACGGTGGTTCCCGGTGCCAACTTCGAGCAGTACACTTTGGCTCCGCTCAAGCTGAGTGACGCGGCTTCCTATGATGTGGTGGTCACCAACATTTATGGTGCCGTAACCAGCGCCGTGGCCCGCGTGGAGGTGAAGCCGGTACCCACTTTCATTCGCACACCGGTCGGGTTCACCGCATTTCCAGGCACGTTTGGGGTTTTGTCCGTAGAGGCGGCCGACACGGTGGGCTACCAGTGGCTCAGGAATGGAAACCCCGTTGGGGGCGCTACCACACCGACGCTCACGTTCAGCCCCGTCACCGCGGCGCATGCGGGTGGGTATTCCGTTCGAATCACGAATCCCTGGGGTACCAACACGAGCCCGGTGGTTCAGGTGGTTGTGTCGGCCCCAGCTTCTTTTTCCGAAGTTGTGGGCTGGGGCGAGGCGAGTCTGTGGAATGGATCCTCGTTTGTGTCGGTCGAGCCGCCGGTAGGGTTGAGTTCCATCAAACAGGTAGCGGCGGGACGACTCCATTCCCTGGCTCTTACTACCGCCGGCACCGTGTACGGATGGGGAGACAATCAACACGGGGAAAGCCTCATCCCCGCCGGCTTGGGAGTGGTCAGCACGATCGCTGCCGGAGATGGCTTTAGTGTGGCGATCCGGCAGGACAGCACAGTGGTGGCCTGGGGACGATCGGACGAGCAGCAGACTGCCGTCAGTTCCGCCGCGACCAACGTGGTGGCGGTGTCAGCCGGCACCTCTCATACTCTGGCGCTGCTCCAGGATCGCCGCCTGATTGCCTGGGGAAGTCAGCATGCGGGCGAATCCGTCATTCCTGCCGGAGTTGGCCAAGCCGTGGCTATCGCCGCCGGCCATGACTTCAACCTCGTTCTGCTGGAGAACGGAACGGTGACCGGCTGGGGGCGTAATGAATTTGGCCAGCGTCGGCCGCCCGCATCGCTGAGCAATGTCGTTTCCATTGCGGCTGGACGAGCCCATGGTCTCGCCCTCCGGACGGATGGTTCCGTCGTGGCCTGGGGTGACAATGGCCATGGTCAATCCACGGTGCCGGAGCTTCCTCTCCCAGCTATTGCGATTGCCGCTGGATCGGATCATTGCCTGGCCCTGCTGGCGAACAATCACGTCATCGCGTGGGGTAGCACGAGCGCAGGACAATCCGAGGTTCCCTCGGTATTGAATTCCGTTCGTGGCATCTGCGCGGGTTGGGATCGCAGCCTCGCCATCCGAACTCAGGGCACGAGGATCGGCTCGATTCAGATCGTCGCGGGAAGGCTGCGTTTGGTGCTCGCTTCTGCCGATGGGTCGGCGATCGATGCCGGTCGGGTGTCCAAGCTTCAGGTCTATCGAACCACGGGCTTGCTCCTGCCCCTAGATCAATGGACGCTGCTGCCACCGCCCGTGGTTTCTGAGACGGGCGAGGTGCGGCTCCTAGATTCCGTGTCCACTGCTCCTGGTCCCCTGTTTTATCGAGTCATCGAGCGGCCTTGAACCCGCGGGCGCTCTCCATGAACTCTTTCCTCTCCGCGCCTCCGCGAGAGATTTCGGCAGTCCTTCCGAGTCAGGGTAGGGATCTTTTCTCGCGGAGGCGCGGAGAACGCGGGGGAGCCCTCAATCAGTGAGAACCGAAGGATCGTGCAGATCAGCCCGATCGTAGCCAGCTCCCCTCCATGAACCAAGCCTCGTCACCTCGGCTCCTACACTCCCAACGGCTGTAGGGGACGAGGTTGAACGTGTCGCTTCTCAGATCGGTGTGGTCTGCATGATCCGTCGGCAATATGTCCCGGTTCCTATCTCCGACGGTCCGTCTCTGCTGCTAGGGTTTCGGCAACGTGCGATCGATTCGTTGCTTGAGCTCGTTGTATTTCACCAGGCTGAGGATCAGAAGCACCAGTGCGGCGATCCCCGCTGCCGCTCCGTAGAGCGGGATGGCGACACCGGCGACAGCAAGTCCGGAGTACCAAGTGCCGATAGTCTTTCCGCAGTCGCCCACATCAGACTGTCCTTGAGCGGCGAAGTACGAGGCGAACGAATCCGGCACTCGACGAAAGACAAAGAAATTCCAGATCAGGCTGAAGCAAGGGATGAGCAGCAGCCAGATCATCGCGGGCTCGATGCGGCGGTGCTCGGCGGGAACTCTCTGCAGGCTTTGGATGATCAGATAGCAAATCGTTCCCTTGACCGCTAGGTAGAGCACGAATGCCACAAAGGCCACGATGACTACCGTGATCATCGGTAGCTGGTTCAAGAAGTTGGTGTTGGGCATCATAGTGGCGCCTTGCGGCATTCGTTCGGAGTGTCGGTGCGTCGGGCTGCGATTGCTTTCATTCTACGCTGCCCGCCCGCCATGAAACGGAAAGTGCCAAGCTTCTGTCAAAACAAACCATGTCATTGACGGTGCGGCGTGAGCTGCTAGCGTCCGACATCGGATGACACTCAAACGAACTCCATTGTTTTCCGCGCATCAGCGCGCTGGCGGTAAGCTCATCGAATTCGGCGGATGGGAGATGCCGGTCCAATATTCCAGCATCGTCGACGAGCACCTAGCCGTTCGGAAGTCTGCCGGCCTGTTCGACATTGCTCACATGGGCGAGGTGCAGGTGCGCGGAGCCGGAGCCCTGGCATTCTTGAACGGATTGCTGACCAACGATCTGCGCAAGTTGGCTGTGGGGGAGGGACAATACACCCTGATGTGCAATGAGGCGGGCGGGGTGATTGACGACCTCTACGCTTATCGGATCGCCGACAACGAGTTCTTCCTCATCATCAATGCCTCGCGCATCGAGCCTGACGTGGCGTGGATGAAATCCCGGCTCGAATCCTTCGTTGACCGCACCCAGGTCGAGTTCCGCGATATGTCGGACGCCTATGGTGCCGTGGCACTTCAGGGACCGAAGACGCCCCTCTTCATTGATTCTTGTTTTCCGGGTGGCTCCATCGGCGGTATGCAGGTGACCGCAGCCAGCCAACTTAAGAAAAACCAGATCGGAGTGTTTAGCTCCAAGGACATCGGCACAGTGTTGGTGGCGCGCACGGGCTATACCGGTGAGGAAGGGTTTGAGATCATAACCCGTGCTGAGTTTACGGAAGCGGTTTGGAACCAGATTTTAGCCGCCGGACATCCCTTCTGCTGCCAGCCTGCAGGGCTCGGTGCCCGCGATACGCTTCGCACCGAGATGGGCTATCCGCTCTACGGTCACGAACTGGACGAGCAAACAACCCCGATCGAGGCGGGATTGGGCTTCTTCGTGGCGCTGGATAAGGGTGAATTCTGTGGTCGCTCGGTCCTTGCGCGGCAAAAAGCCGAGGGGATCACCAGGCGCTGCGTGGCGTTTCGTATGGCCGAGAAGACCGCACCACCGCGGCCCCATTACCCCATCTGGAGTGTGGGGCCGGATGCCAAGGTGCTAGGCCAGGTGGTCAGCGGGACTCAGAGTCCCTCGTTGGGATGCGGCATCGGCATGGGCTACGTGCCGCCGGCGTTCGCCGAGATCGGCACCGCCATTGAGATCGAGGTGCGCGGCCGACGCTGGCCGGCCAACGTCGTGAAGAAGCCGATCTTCAAGCGGAGCTGATGGGTTCTCCGGTCCCTCCATTTACGGATGCCCTGCCTCGATTGATTCTTTTTGAGGACGATCATCTGCTGGTGATCGCCAAGCCGGCTGGATGGAACACCCATGCTCCGTCGCCCTACGCCAACGAAGGTGTCTATGACTTTCTGCGACACCGTGAGCCTCGCTGGGCGAGCCTGGCGATCATGCATCGACTGGACAAGGAAACCTCCGGGGTGCTGGTGTTTACCAAGACCCCCGAGGCGAACAAGTCGCTCACGCTTCAGTTTACCGGCCGGGAGGTCTCTAAATCTTACCTGCTCCTGACCGAGCAATCGCCGAAAGAGAAAGACTTCTCGGTCAAGTCCGACTTGATCCGACTGGGCGAACGCTATGGGAGCCGACCGGGAGGACAGCCAGCCGAGACGCATTTCACGGTCCTGGGCACAGTGGCGCGTCGTGGGGCAGGGGGGCGACCCTTCACGGTGGTGCGTGCGGAACCTCTGACCGGAAGAACGCATCAGATTCGCGTGCATGCGTCGGAGCGCGGATTTCCTATTTGGGGGGACACTCTTTACGGAGGGGCTCCGGCTGCTCGAGTCTTTCTGCATGCGGCTGAGCTGTCGTTCCGTCATCCGAAGAGCGGAGAGACGCTCGAGTTTCGTTCACCGGCTCCGTGGGACAAAGCCAACGAGTTTCCGGGGGGGGATGATCCTGATTCGGCTGCCACTCCAGCATTTGTGGATCCGGCTCTGACCGATGGGTACCGGGTCATTCATGGAGCAAGCCACGACTGGCCCGGCTGCTTCGTGGATCGGTTGGGGGAGTATCTATTGGCGCAGAGCGAGGAGCCGCTGACCCGTAGTCAACAAGCCACGCTCAGCGCGGCGGTGGGTGGAGGGACTGAGCGGGGGGCGGCTGCGGTCGTTCGAGGGGTTTATCACAAGCTGCTGCTGCGGCGCATTCGAGGGACGGCACCTCAGTCAGTGTCGCCGGTTCTGATCCACGGTGACGCGGCTCCGGAGAGGTTTGTCCTGCGTGAGAACGGGCTGAAGTTCGAGTTGAGTTTTCAGGAAGGTTATTCGGTGGGCATCTTTTTGGATCAGCGGGACAATCGTCGGCGCTGTCTGACCGGCCATGTGGCGGCCGGTTTCGATCTGGGAGCCAGGCAGCCGTCGGGGGCAAAGCCCGAGTTATTGAACACCTTTGCCTACACCTGTGCGTTTTCGGTGGCCGCGGCGGCTGGGGGATGGCGCACCACCAGCCTGGATTTGTCCAAAAAATATCTGGAGTGGGGAAAGCGTAATTTCGTTCTGAACGGCCTCGATCCGGCGGAACATGATTCGGTGTTTGGCGACACCTTTGATTGGTTCAGGCGATGGGCGAAGAAGGGACGCCAGTTTGACGCGGTGATCCTGGACCCGCCGACCTTTTCGGAATCCAAGGAACATGGGCGTTTTCAGGCGGAGAAGGATTACGGGGATCTAGTGACTGGGGCGCTGGGAGTGTTGGCGCCTCGAGGAGTCATTTTGGCATCGACCAACGCGGCACGACTGGAGCCGGAGAAATTTGTGGAGACCGTCCTCGCGGCCGTTCAGCGATCGGGCCGGAAGGTCGAGCGTCATCATTATGTGGCTCAGCCCCCTGATTTCCCGATCACGCGCGAGGAGCCGGGCTATTTGAAGACGCTTTGGGTGCGGACGGCATGAATTTCTGCTTGCTTGGCGGATGATTTGGTCGATTATCCCTAACCCTACGGTTGACGGAGAGATGGCTGAGTGGTCGAAAGCGACGGTTTGCTAAACCGTTATACCCTTAACCGGGTATCGGGGGTTCGAATCCCCCTCTCTCCGCCATTTTCCCTTTCGTGACAGGTTGCGTCAGAACGCGACTTTCGCCTTTATTTTCAGGGCTTCCAGCGACTTTTCCGCCCCCGTTTAACGTGCCAGCTTGTGCCCCGTTTTGACCCGCCGGGCCTGTTTTTTGTGTGTCTATGTGTGTGTCCGTGTGTGCAGCGGGAGCAGGGGCCTCGCCTTCCCAATCGAGTGAAGCGACCGCCGCGAAGGTCGGGAGCAGGGTCTCATCGGTGTAATTCAAAGCCGTTAGCTTCGGGTCTTGATGGCGCATCAGTTCTTGCGCGAGCCGTTGCGCGACCCCTTTCGCGGCCAGGCGCGTTCCGAAGGTTTTCCGTAAGGCATGGAAGTCCAGTTTGCGCCCCAGGGCGTCCACCGGCTCAATTCCCGCCCGCAGCAAATCCGCCTTGAACGTCCGGCTGATTCGCTTGCTCAGTTGAAAGACCGGCTGACCGTCCTTGTGATCCTTGGTCGCCTCGCGCAGTTCAGCCGCTAGGGCTGGGTGCAGTGGAATAGCACCCTCTTTCCTGTTCTTCGTCGTGGACGCGCGTGCCGCGACATAGGGGCGGGCGTCGTCCAGGTGCAAATCCAGTTTGACCATTGCCTTGAGTTCACCGAGGCGCAGGCCGGTGTAAATCGCCGCAAGATAGATCAAGCGGCGCTTCGGGGTCGTGACCTTGAAAAGCTCCTGCAACTCGTCCGGCGTAATCGCCCGGCGTTTCGCCTGACGGCCCCGGATGTCAACCTTGGAGACCTTCGCGAGCGGATTGCTCGCCATCCGCTCCTGAGCGACCATCCAGTTCAGGAAGGCCGACATGGAGTTCAGATACTCATTGAGCGTTTTCGCACTCAAATCCTTTTGCTTGCTCCGCCAGGACACAAACTTGTCAGAAGCGATGTCCCCGAGCTTATGAAAACCACAATCCGCAATCAGCTTTTCAACCCGGCTTTTGACGTGGCGGGTGTATTCCTTCGCCCGTCCGAGCGTTTCCAGGTCGGCGAGGAAATCAGTCAGGTGCGTGAGGGTGGACTTACCGACTGCCTGACGCTCTGACGCCGGGGCTGTCAGACCGGCCCGCTCGCGTTCCTTCTCCGCGATAATCTGCATCAGCTTGGTTTGCGCCACCTGCTTGTCAGGTGTGTCCAGCGTCACATCCGTTAAGGAGAATTCACCGTCCAGGCGGTAGCGTCCGCGATAGGTGCGTTGGACCTCAAGCTTGCCCTCGACGCGGCGCTTCGGTTTATAGACATACGCAATCATAAACTCAGACTCTTTGGGCTTTCAGTTTCTGGACGTAACCCGACAGGTCACTCTGAAACATTTTTGAGGACCTGCCAACCTTCACGGGAGGAGGGAGGTCGCCTTGTGCGATCAGGCGATAGAAACTCCGCAGCGAGACATCAAGCTTCGCTGCGGCGGCGGGCAGGGAGATCAATTGTTCGTTCGTGCTTTGTTCTATGGCTGGAGGTGTCATCACAAGAATGAACGTGACGCCCCATGCCGATTTCCGACTGAGTGCAGTCCGAATTACCGTTTCCTGCTTACGTCCTTGAACCTGGCGATATGTTCTTCAAAGCAAAATTGCCCGCCTTATTTTCCACACCTTGCCTTGAGCTCCTGTGCGAGCTGAATAGCGGATGCAGCGGCACGCTGCCGCCGAGGACCAGCGTTCGCGCTTCGGCTTGGGGCAATCCGCGCCGTTGCTGGAAGATTGCGGTTAATTGATCGGTGCGTTTCCGATAGTCGTGCCAGTCTTGATAACGGCGCGAAAGGCGAGGGAAACGAAACGGCAAGAAGCGAAAAACGCATCCGAAGTTGAAGCGCATTTTCTTGAATGTTTTCAAGGGCTTACGGCAAACACTTCATGTTGGATAATAATAATTATGACAATTCAACCCGCATTATTGGCAAGCCAATCAGCCGTTTACTCACGCCGGTTAAAGTGCTATCTGAGCCCAAGATTTCCTCACAGGAGCAACCCACATGACGGGCTTCGATTATCCGACGGCGGTCGCGCTAGTCTTTTCCTTCATCTCCATTTTCTTGGTGATCTTCCAGCTTCACGGCCACACCGAACAGCGGAAGATTGAATCCCTCATCCAGGTCTATGACATCAACCGCCAACTCTTGATGCTCGGGTTTTCGACGCCGGAACTTTTTGACATATTACAAGGCAGTCAAAACACCGACCCGGTTTGGGAGCGCCGCTACCTGCAACTCTGGCTCAATCAGATGGCGCTGATTAACGCCATTCAGGACCGGGGGCTGTTCTCCAGCGAACAGCGCGAGAGCCTGGAGCGCGACATGCGCGACTTCCTTGCACTCGATAGCATGCGGCGGCATTGGCAGTCCTACCGAAGCTACTATCCCGCCTCGTTCCAAACCTACATGGACTCGCTCCTCAAAACTTCTACCGGGGGCATCAAGGAAAAATCTGATAGCGCGCTGTGCTAATTCCGCCGTGACTTTTCCGAAGCCGACGGGATGTCAGCATAGGCATCCCTGAATTGAGAGCCAGCAACAACCGCCATACCTACAGCTTTATCAAGGCCAACGGGCCCGTAAATGCGGCCTTTTACCGCATAGCCTATGGCTGTGTAATCTCCTTCCGATGGCCCAACGAATGCCTTAGCCGGAATTCCACGCTTCGTAAAGTAAGCGGTTATTGTCCGGGCAATGTCCTCGCCTGTCAAACCACTTTCGTTCTGCTTGCCTTTGGAAACGATAATGCTCACAACCCGGTTGGTTTCGGAATACTCCCCGGCTTGCCTGATAAGTGTCGGTTTCTGTTCGGTCGTATCCGTGCTTGCAACTCCCGCCGGCGCCGTGTTCGCATTCGCCGGGGTGGAGGCGGCGGTAAAGGTCGCGGTGGCGGGCGCGGTGTTGGTGGCGGGCGCGGCGGTGCGGGTGCCGGTCAGCGGGCCGGTCACGGACAGGGGGCCCGAGGCGCTGAGCGGGCCGGATGTCGCCGGTGTGCTGCTGGCGGCAGGTTGTGTGTTTGCGGATGCGGTGATCAGTCTTAAAACCGGGCCGGAACTTGAAGGGGCGTCCGCGTCGAGCGGGCCGCTTGGTGGCACAGCGAAACCTGAGCCCGACGGGAAGTGGGCGCTATATGCGTCCCTGTATTGAGATCCAACACCGACAGCAGCTACTGCGGCCTTCCTAAGGCCAACGGGCCCATAAAGACGGCCTTTTACAAAAAACCCGATAGCGGTGTTGTCCGCTTCTGATGGTTCCACGAAGCCCTTAACGGGGATGCCGTTTTGGGTAAAATAATTGGCTATTGTTCTGGCAATATCATCTCCCGTCAAATTGCCTTCATTCTTCTTGCCTTTGAGCACGAAAAAGCTCACGACCTGATTGGTTTCGGAATAATCTCCTGCCTGCCTGATGATCGTGGGTTTGAACTCTTTCTCTGTTTCCGTTCTTGCAACTCCCGCCGGTGCCGTGTTCGCATTCGCCGGGGCGGAGGCGGCGGTAAAGGTCGCGGTGGCTTGCGCGGTGTTGGTGGCTGGCGCGGCGGTGCGGGTGCCGGTCAGCGGGCCCGAGGCGCTGAGCGGGCCGGATGTCGCCGGTGTGCTGCTGGCGGGTTGTTTGTTCGCGGATTCGGCGATCAGTCTGAAAAGCGGATTCGAATTTGAAGGGGCGTCCGCGTCGAGCGGGCCGCGGGGCTTTTCAGACTGTGCATGCGCGGATGCCGCCAGCAAAACAGCCAGCACGGTGGTTGCAAACGAGGGCTTCATTTCAAGTGTTTGAACGCAGGAGACACAATCTACCTTCAAATCATGCCTGCTGTTTACTTCCAACAGTTGCCATAATCAACCCGATATTGGAGGGAGGGCAGCAGAGCATGACTCCGCTGCCCCTTGAGCCGTTCATTCAATCATGACCTGAGCGGCGATGCGCTTCAGCGTTTTGAGCGGCATCTTTACGAAGCCCTCACCGGGCGTCAGCGGCACGGCTGACTTTTCCGCTTCGGTCAGCTCGTATCCCTGGATAATGGCGTGCCCGTCTTCGGTGATATGAGCCCCAGGGCAGGCCCCGTTGTTGCAGGCTTGGATGATTGGTCCGTGACCCCATAGGACGTATTTGATCTTCATAGGTTTTGGTGTTGATGACTGTTTGCTTTTGGTTTGTTAAACTTGAACCAGAATCCGTCATTTTGTTTCAAGGCGGGGAGGAAGGGGCATGTTTGACCGCCGGGGCAACCGCAAGTATCTGAACTGGCCGGAGCGGGAGGCGTTCCGCCGGGCGGTGAAACAGGACGATAATCCCTGTCGCCGCGCCTTTGGATTGACGCTGCTTTACACGGGCTGCCGGATCTCCGAAGGGATTGCGCTTACCGGCGGGCGGGTGGACTTTACCGAGCGAGCCTTGGTTTTTGAAACCTTGAAGCAACGAGAGCGCGGGCGCTATCGCGCCATCCCCATCCCTGACGCGCTGGTGGAGTTGTTACAGAGCATCCTGGCGGAGAAGATTTCCGATGGCCGGGTGTGGCCCTATTCACGCACAACAGCCTACCGGCTGATCAAACACTACATGGCAGAGGCGAACATCGAGGGCGTGAAGGCCTCGCCGAAGGGTTTACGGCATAGTTTTGCAATCGCGTGTATCTCGCGGGGAATTCCCCTGACCACAGTGCGCAAGTGGCTGGGCCATGCGCGACTGGAAACCACGGCGATTTACCTGGATGCAGGGGGCGATGAGGAGCGCGAATTAGCCAAACGATTGTGGCGGGAGGGCTAAAATCAACAGGGCTGAAAATCTGAATTCAGAACGTGAATCTAATTGCCACCGGCAAAAAGAGTGCGAGAATTTTCGCGTGAACCAGAATGACGGATTTTGGTTCATATCCACCGCACGCCACCATCACCCACTAGACGCCAATTGGCGAGCATTTTTGCCCATCTGTCATCCGCTGCAACCCACTTTTGCCCCACTACAATCTTTTGCGAATCGGGTAGGAGGCGGGGGGTTGCCCCCGCCGTCCTCCCACACCACCGGACGTACGGTTCCGTATCCGGCGGTTCATGACGACCGAAGCTTGCGCTTCAGAGTGTGCCACTGAACTTCCTCCATCAATGAGATCAACCCAAGTTTGCGGAAGTACGAGGTCGGAAGCGCGGCATTCAGATGCGAGGCTCCAGCATTCCACCACGGTCCACGGCCATTGAAGGCGCTGGCCCGGGCTCTTTCCCGATCCAGCCCCAAGGTGATCAGCCGCTTCCAGCGCGTCCGAGGTCGCTTCCATTTCCTCCATTCCATGCAACGAAGTTTCCTCCGTATCCACTGGTCGAGGTCCTCAAATACCGTCCTCGCTTCCGCGATGCTGTAGTAGCTGGACCAGCCCCGTAACTTCGGTGCCAGTCCACCCAGAAACGCTCCCAAGTTCCGGCCTCGCCCCTCGCGGAACTTCTGCCGAAGTGATTCCTTGAATCGCGTCACCGATTGCGGTGCCACCCGAACACGGCTCTCCTTCTGATTCGTGAACGAAAAGCCCAGGAACTTCCGCTTCCATGGGCGATCCACCGCACTCTTCGCCAGGTTGACCGTCAGTTTGAGTGTTTCCTTCAGAAACCGGGTCATCGAAGCCAGCACCCGCTCTCCGGCTGCCTGACTGCTCACGTACACGTTGCAATCATCGGCATACCGACAGAAAGCGTGTCCCCGCTTCTCCAGTTCCTGATCCAGATCATCCAGCAGAATATTGGAGAGCAATGGGGACAGCGGTCCTCCTTGCGGAGTGCCTTCAGTCCTTGGGCTCACCAGTCCCCCACTCATGATCCCGCTGGCCAGATAGCGGCGGATGAGTCTCAACAGACGTCGATCCTTCACCCGCCTCTCCACCCGGGCCATCAGCACATCGTGGTTCACACGGTCAAAGAACTTCTCCAAATCCATATCCACCACCCAGCGTTTGCCGGCGGTGATATGCCCTTGGGCCGCCTTGACCGCTTGGGCCGCACTTCGTCCGGGCCGAAACCCGTAACTGTGCACCGAGAACTCTGGCTCCCACAGGGGGCTGAGTATTTGATGAATCGCCTGTTGGATCAGACGGTCGAGGACCGTCGGTATCCCCAACATGCGGGTGCCTCCTCCAGCTTTCGGAATGTCCACCCGCCGCACGGGCTGGGGTTCATAGCTCCCTTTGAGGAGTTGCTCTTTTATGCCTGCCCAGTTCCCTCGCAGGTAGGCCCGCAGTTGCCCCACCTCCAGACCGTCGACTCCGGCGGCCCCCTGGTTGGCTTCCACAGCCTGCAAGGCTCTGAGCATGTTGTCTCGCCCGAGCATTCTTTCGATCAGCTCCGGCTCTCCAGGTTCGGATGGTTCCACCAACCCCGTTGGATTTGAACCGCGGCTCTGCCCTCCCCGTCGCCTCCGGCTCGGGCCATGCAGATCCACCTTGGGCATCTCAGCCCTCGCTTCTGGTTCTCCATCTCTCATCGCGGTCGTGACCTCTTACCTTGTCTTCATGTTCGATCCTTCAGTCGCAAGACGACCTACTACGATCTCGGCTGACTTCTCCGGCGTCTTCGTCACCGCCTTTCGACGGCACTAGCTTTATCGCAACGCCAGAGATCTCCCCGGGTAATGCGCACTTTCTTCCACACTTATGACCGTCGGATCTACGCCCGTGAGTTCCGGACAAGTTTCGGACTTTGAAGATCTTTGCCTTCTCATCCCTCACGTTCGCCTCGTATCCGCTTCCTGTTCGTCGATCCAGTGCTTTGCCTCCGGCTTCCTTCAGATCCCACCTCGCGGTGGACACCCTTGCCGTGCAGCTAACAGTTCCCCTTGTCGGGCCTGTCGGGGACTTGAACCCCTGAGAAAGTGCGCCCTGCCGGGCGCACAAAGAGAAATGCCGCAGGTGAAGCCTGCGGCACAATTTTTCTTAAAACCGATTTCCAGATTATCGCTCGCGATCGTCGCCTCGATCCCGCTGACGGGAACGACTGCGGACAGTTTCCTGCCCTTGCTGCCGACGCTCATCATAGTGCTTGTCCAGATACTCTTGCGGGGAGCGGCCAACTTGGTCGGTGAACCGATCTTCGATGGCACGCCGGGCGGCGGCATTGGAGATGCCCTGACCGGCAGCGAAACCAGCCGCCATATCGTTGAGCCGAAAACTGTATCGTCCGCGTTGGTCAATGGCCGCTTTAAGGCGATAGACCAATTCTTGGTCGGGGTGCAGTTCGGGGGCATTGCCGTTGCCGCGCTGTTGAGTGTTACCTGAGTTTTGCTTTTCGTTCATGGTGTTTGCTGTTGAGGTTTGCGTGACCGTCTTCAGGTAAGAGAACGTGCGGACGTTCGGAAATATCCGGGCGGGGACTCGCATTGGTTGTGGAAAAACGCGCCGCGCTACTTTTCAGCCTCGAATCACTCCGTTACGCTCGAAATTGCCGGATAGCAAGATGTCGTTTTTGTAAACAAAAACCATCTTGGCAAGGTGGGATAAATCCCCCCGTTGCATCCCCCCTGTTCCGGCCCCGCCTGTCCCGGGCGCTTCGGTCAAACCCGTGTCGCTCATCGTTCTTTCTCTTGCGTAACTCGCGTTACTTGCTCATGTCCAGACCGCGTAAATCGAGCGACACTCAGCATCCCCGCCAGGTCATCTTCCGATTGACCGAAGCGGAATACGCCGAATTGCAGGCGGTGGCCGAGCGCGCCGGTCTGCGCGTGAACGAATTCGCCCGGCGCATCACCCTACGGCGACACCAGCGGGTCGTGATTCACACGACGCGCCGTCTTGATCCGGCGTTCATCGCCCAGGTGCGAGCCGTGGGACTCAACCTGAACCAGCTCGTCCACAACGCGCACATCTTCGGGCACGTCTCCCCCAAGGTCAGTCAGCTCTGCGATGAAATCCGCCGGATGGTGCTGGCCGCTGCCGAAACCGAGGAGCGCGGATGATCTGTAAAATCACCGCAGGTGGCAGCAGCTTCAAAGGCGCATTCCAATATTACCTCCACGACAAAGGCCGGGCGACCCGGGAACGGGTCGCCTGGACGCATACCGAAAACCTCCTGACCGACGACCCCGACAAGGCGTGGAAGGTCATGGCCTACACCGCCAAGGAGGCCGACCGCCTGAAAGAAGCAACCAGCCAGAAGCGGACGGGCCGCAAACTGACCTTGCCCGTCTTCGCTTACAGTCTGGCATGGCACCCGGAGCAGCAGCCCGACCGGGAGCACATGCTCACGGCTGCCCGAAAGTCACTCGCCGATCTTGGACTGGCGGAGCATGAGGCCGTCATCGTCGCGCACCGCGACGAACCCCAAAAACATGTTCACGTCATCGTGAACCGGGTGCATCCCCTGACCGGACTGGCGGCGGGCTTGAGCAATTCCAAACTCAAGCTCAGTGACTTCGCCAGGGAATACGAACAGGAGCACGGCAAGGTCTATTGCCGCCAACGGGAAGCCAACCACCAGAAACGAACACAGGGGGAACGAACCGTGTATCGCAATCCACACATTGCCGCCGCCTGGGAACAGTCGGACAATGGCCGGGGCTTCGCCGCCGCCCTGCGCGATAAAGGCTACCAACTCGCACAGGGCCGCAAGCGGCTCGTCGTCATTGACCCCTATGGGCAGTCCATCAATCCCCTGCGGCACTTGGAAAATGTCCGCACCAAAGAGTTTAACAAGCGCCTCCAAGACCTTGAACCCGCTCGCCTTCCAGACGCTACCGCCGTAAGCCGGAAGGTGCAGGCAGATAATCGGCGACGCTACGAGCAAAGCCGTGAACACGACGAACAAATCGCCCGCCAGAAGAACCAGATGCAGAGCCGCCATGCGGAGCAGCGGGCGCAGACGTTCAATCGTTACGAAGACCGTCTCTCGCGGGAGAAAACCGAACTCGCCCAGCACTACCGTTTGGACGAACAACAGGCTGCGGTGGCGCAACAGCAGGCGAAGTCCAGGAATCCGGCGCTATGGAAAAAGCTGTTCGGCCTTGCTCGCAAAGACCAGATCAGGTTGGAGGAACTCGAATTGAATCTGCAAGACGCCCAGCGCCGGATGCAGGAGCGCCTGGGCCAGATCGAGGCCGAACGAACTGCCGCTCTTGCCAAGCTCCAGGAAAAACAGGAAGCCGAGAAACGGCTGACCGTGGAGCGGGCGGAACGCGCCCGCCCCACGGGTTATGTCAACGAGGAGGAACGCGAGCTGATGAAACAGTTCCTTCAGAGCAAACGCGCCGACCGCAGTCGCGGCGAGAGCAGTTTGGAGCTTTGACAAGCACCGCTCCGCTGCTGAGTGTTCATCAGCGTTCCCGCTCATCAGTCCTGTCCCTCCCGCGCCCTGTCATCCGAGTCTTGATCAGTTCCCGGTCGAGAAACTTTTGTTTCTCGGCCAGCAACGCTTCCTGAAGCTTCTGGCGCGTGCTGTCCAATGGCTTCCGGCCAAACAGCGAAATGATCCGGTCCGCCTCTTTCTGATTTCGATAAACGTGATTGTGATGTGGGTTCATAAGTTCATTGGTTTTGATTGAGGTAATTCATCAGGCGTTCCCGGCCCAAGGCGATCCAGTCGCCCACCGTGCTCGGTGGCACACCGGTTTGCGCCGCGATTTCCTGATAGGTGAATCCGTAGCGGCCATGCAGCCACAGGACTTCCTTTTGCGCCTCAGTGAGATCAATGCCGTGAAACTCCAGCCAGAAACTGGCTTTCATCCGCCCCTCCTCCGCATCCGAGAATGCGGCTTCACGAGAGACGTAAACCGGCCTGTCGTGGACTTCCTCCAAAGGCACTTCCGGACGGCGCTTTGCGGCCCGGTAGTGATCCACAAAAAGCTGATATGCTTTCCGGCGCAGCAGCGACAATGCGGTGATCTTTTCTTCCGGGAAGTTATGCAGGACATAACGCCAGAGCTCCTGCGCCAGGTCTTCCGAGTCCTGCCGATGTCGCGTGAGTTGGAAAAGGTAGTCCAGCAAATGCACGTGGTGCAGGTCCACCGCCGTCATGACCCGTTCCATCCGGCGCTCGAATTGTGCCTCCGCCGCGCCGGAAATTTGCGGAGGTCTTTCAATGAGTGTGTTCATATTTTTATTCGGGGGTTGTCGTCAAAAATTTGCCAGTTGCAGTCCCTTCCGGGCGCGTTCGCGCTGCGTCGCCAAACGCTCCCGGATATACTGAATCCGTTTCTCCACAGCTTCATTGGCATTCGCATGGGCTGTTGCCCCCATGCCTCCGCCCATTGAAAGCCGGAGTTCAGGGGTTCGCCGCTCGCGCTGCCGTTCCAACATTTCCAGTTCTGCCTTGCTGACCGCCTGCCGTGGCGGTCCCGGTTCTGGCGTGCGATTAAAAGCCCGCTTTAACTGCGGCGCGTTTGGTTTCCATTCGTTCATAAATCATGAGAGATCAGGCCATGCTCGGGCGGCTGCCGTATTGCAGCGGCGTTTGGCTGACATCCGCCGTTCGATTGCCGGTTTGCATTGCCCCGTAAATGCGTTGCAGCGTTAACACTAAAACGTCCGCCTTGTGCCCCAAGCCCGCCGGTTTGCGGTCAAAAATGTTCGCCAGGCGAATTGCTTTTGAACCACAGCGCAGCAGAACGACCTGGGATTTCTGGTATTCGTAAAACTGCATCGCCTTGGCTGGATTCTTTGGGTTCTGCGCCTTGCGCAGTTCGTTGCCAATGATCTCCTCCGCCGCTTTGGGATGCGGTTGCCGCTCGAACGCGATGCCGGGCGCAACAGGATACTTGGGGCGATAAACCCACCATCGGATTACCTGAATGTAATCCTTGGTGATGATGACCTTGAACCGGGCGCCGATGAAAAGCTCGCCCAACCACTGGCCCAAGGGGGTCGCGACGAAAGGCATCGGCAACAAGAACGGCAGGAGCGTGAGCGGATAGTATATCCAGACGGGAATCCCGAATTTTCGGAAATACGGCGTAATGGCATCGTCTTGCGCCATCAGCACCGCCGACAGGATTGCCCCAATGATAAAAGTCACCAGTGTCAACCCGAGGAAATAGACCCGCGCCCGAAAGGGCGGCAGATAACCGCCCACCCGCACGCACACGCCCTTGCGGATGGGATATTCTTTCAACCAGGCGTTCATGACCACCTCCGGTATTTGCCCGCGAAATGATGATGCTCAGGCAGCGTGGCGTCGTGATACACGACTCGTTGCAAAATCATCGGGTCTTTGCCTGCCAGCAAAACGAGTTGTCGCCGCTGCCGGTCGTCGCGGGCGAAGTAGCGCCCCACTTCTTCCGGCGTCAGCAGGGCTTGCACTTGTGTGTTAAAACTCTCGCCAGTGGCTCCGGCCATGTGTGCCCCGTGGGTCTGCTGACTGCGATGTTTAATAATCAGTGTGGTCTGCCCCAACTTTTTGCTGATGAATTCCAAAGTGAAGGGATCATTGTTTCCGAAGAAAATTTGCACCCCGCAATTGCCCAAGAAAGTTTGCCACGCTTTGCCGTAATGCGCCTCCAGTTGGGAGAGGTCTTGCACCACGCAGAACAGCTTGACGCCAAAGCCCGCGATTTGTGCGGCGGCAGTTTCAATCTGCGTCATGTGCCCGAGCGAGGGGAATTCATCTAGGTAGAACGCTACCGGACGACCTGTGCCCGTTTCATCCAGCGGCCCGCCCGGTCGCAGCCGCGTGTTCTCCATCGCTTCCAGTGCCAGATTGATGATAAGCCGAATCCATCGATTACATTTTCCCATCCGACCCGCCGCAAGACAGAGGAAGACCACGACGCCCGTCGGCAATCGCTTCAAATCCGGGAGATCGAAGTCATGCCGCACCAGCACCCGCCGCATTGCCGGATAATCCAAAAACTTTGTGTGCCGTTCCGCCGTCGAGATGATGGAATCCAGTTCCTTTTCCGTCTTGCCTGCCAGCGATACCGCAAAATCCTGAATCAACCCGTCCAACGCCTCGTTCCCCGCCATCTCGCATAACAAGCCTTCCAGCCCCCGCAGCGATTTTTCTCCCGGCATGGTCACGCCCCGCTTCAACAACCGGCGCACGGTGATCAAATGCCGCTTGTCTTCGTAAGAAGGAAAAGTGGCGACGTGCAGAATCAACCCCTCCAGCAAATTGACCGCCGACTCGTCCCAGTGAGGATCATTCTGACTCCGCTGGCTCACCAACCCGTCCGCGATCAATCCCGCATTTTCCACCATCGTTTCCGGGTCTTGAAGCACGGCTATGGGATTGAACGAGGCGTGAAATCGATGCACCCACGGAGCCGTGCGTTGAAACGGATCAAGCACATACACTTTCTGCCCCAGCTTCTCCGCCAGATATTCCCCGAAAATGCTCGCCAGTTCGCCTTTGGGATCATTGTAAATGGCGCTCCCGCCCAGCCCACAAAGGCCGTTCGGGATCAGGCTTGAAACTCCCTTGCCCGCCCGGCTTCCCGCGCACAGCAACACGTGCCGATTATCGTCCGTCCCGAGGAGTTGCCCATCAAGCGAACCCAACAACACCTTGCCAGTGGTGTGCCGGAGTTTTTCACTGCGCAAAATATCTTCCGGGGCTGCCCAAGCGCCCATCGGCAGAAAATGCTCATCCAGGCTGCGGCTCGTGACGCCACGCGGCACGTCCGCCAGAAGTGCGTGTGATATTGCTTTCATCGTGTTCCGGGTTGCCGAGGCTGGGCCAGCCCAATTAACCGGGCTGGCCCAGGCCGCGTTTCTAATTTGAGCCGTTGCACCCTGCGATGCAGAGCAGCACGATGACGACGACTGCGATAATGGCGAAGGTGCCCGGACCGCCCTTTTTCGGTTCCGCGCACTCTTCCCAAATTTCTCCAACTTTTTTCAACATAACTGTCCTTTCCGTTCGTGAGGGTCGGCCTGCGTTCGACCCTAAAGTTTGCTTCATCGCACAGGCGCGATGTCTTTACGACAGCGCAACGTTAAATCGGTGTTCCGAAACGGGCACCGATTCCGGACGGTTTTCGTTGCTACTGGAGGGGCCGCCAGTGTGCAACGGCTTGAACATTCCTTGCATATCCGACAGCATTGCGGCGATGCAGTTGCCAACGACAATCCTGACGCCGGAGGGCTGGCTGGACGGAGCATTGGTCAAACAATTTCGGCGGGCATTAAGAAAGTCCCAGCAGGATTTTGCCGCCGCTGCCCACCTGACGCGGGGCGCTATCAGTAAGATTGAGCGCGAAAAACCAAAGGAGCGACTCGCGCACACCGTTGACCTGCTCGTAAAATTTCTGGAAGCCAATAAAACGAAGCCTCCAAACAGCGCAACCAATCCCATCCGAAGATCACTTTCCGAATTGATTGCCTATCTGAAAGAGGACTGGTGGAGCTACCACTGGACGCGTGATGGTCAAGGCCAACCCATGTCGATGCGCAGCCGATGGCACATTGACGCGCAAGCTAATTGCACTATCACCCATGAGGGCACCGGACTGCGTTACCACGGCAGAGTGCAATTTGAGGGCGATGAGCGGGTAGTAGTGACTGTCCAGGCCGAGAACCAACTTGATGAACAAGTGGTCTGGCGCTTTGACCGCCCCATCAAAGAAACAAATCAAATTGTGGGCGGTTGGTTTGGGGTGGATTATGGGCGCAAAATTTGCAGCGGTTCATTTTGCCTATCTCGAAGAAAATTTGATACCCGCGCCGCCGAACAGTTTCTGGCGACCCTCGCTCCATTCGAGGTCCTTCCAACCAAACCAGCGCCTCAATTATTTTCGATGCTCGACGCTTGGGATGACGCGCAGGTTCGCGCCGCCATCGAATCGTCAGCGGACGGTGAAACCATTTCCGCCTTATCTACCTACTTCCCTCAAATCCGGCTGGAAGACGCCATTGAACTGCGGGCGGAACGCGCCGCCCGCGAAAGCAAGGGCAAGTCGATTTCCCTGAAAAAACAAGTATCGTTCAGAATTTGCCTGCTCGACCCCGCCTTGAGTGAAGTGCTGGCTGTTCGTGCCGCTCATCTCAATAAAGAAGTAAGTGCTGACTACATCAAAGAGCAGATTCTTACCCAATTGAGCATCTTTACCGAACTCAGTAAGAAGTATCGAAAGTTTGCTCGGATCGAGGTGCGCTTGTTCCGCGCTTGGCCCATGGCAACCTTTTTCCAAATCGGCAACCATGCCCTGTATTTCGGCCTGATCCTTGCCCACAAGCCTGCTTTCAAAGGCCCCATGTTCATCCTCCGTAATCCGGATTCCCGGGCCTGGAGAAAACTCAGCGACGACTTTCAAGTCGTCTTTGATAATGCGACGCCCCCACCTGAATGACCTCCTTGCAGTTATCGGCTCCTCGTTTCTAGCCTGTCCTGCCAGCCACTTGGCGACCTCCTATTCCCATAATTTGCAAAATCCCCCCGGCTCGTGCTA
Organism: Verrucomicrobiales bacterium; assembly: GCA_016793885.1. Classification (NCBI taxonomy): domain Bacteria; kingdom Pseudomonadati; phylum Verrucomicrobiota; class Verrucomicrobiia; order Verrucomicrobiales; species Verrucomicrobiales bacterium. The sequence continues at coordinate 86,483 of JAEUHE010000183.1, read as the reverse complement.
AAAGCTCGCGACGACTTTTGGTTCGATAGGAGCAACGCAGTGACCCACTTCCGGCGGGCGTTTCAGGCCGACTTCAAGAACACCAGCCCCCGCCAGCACAGCCGGGAGGCTTACGCACATCCAGAACGCATCGTCGGGAGCTTTGCCAACGAACGACGCCCCACCGATTGCCCCGTGCCTTCGGCCCTAGACCGCGCCGTTCTTGATTTGGTGCCGTTCTGGTTGCGACAGCATCAATCCGGACGACACGTTGCGTTTGGTGTGGGCCGACGTTGGTCAGCCTTGGGTAATACTTTCGCCGCCGCCGCCAGCTCGCTGCAACGCCTGTTTCCAGGAAGCCCCGTCGCCGACGGCGGCAGGGTTAGTGAATCCCGTGTCACTGATGAGGCGGCACTGGCCTACTATCATTGGAAGGTGCGGCGTAAGTTGTCGCCCTCCGCGATCACAAAAGCTGACAAAGACTTCAACCTGCGCGAGGCCCTTGGAGGTTTGGTGGCTTGGAACGATTGGCTGGGTCAATCGCTAGATTTCAAATGCCCAAAACTGTTGCTCGACCACTTCCACCGGCTAGAGCGCCATCTGGATTTACCACTGTTTGAGTTGACCGCTGCGAAGCAGATCAATCCCAACCAGTTGACTCTCTACGGTAACATTGCCTTGAGCAATGCCCGTCGTGTCATGTCAGGCATGGATATACCCTCTCGCACCTATCACGGTTTTGGTTATGCGCTTAAACGGGTATTTAACATGCACCAATTTGCAAATGGCGAACCTCCATCCAATCTTGACGGACGCTTCTTGCGTGATTTTGAACAGCATCTCGGTTTCAGGATATTTTCCCGCGAGCATCGGCGGATCAATACTGCCTCAGTTACGCCCCCTGGACGCGAATTGTTGAAATTGGCTCAAGTCGTTGTGGATGCAGAAAACGCGATGAAGGCCGCCATGAAATCCTATACTGCGATTAACGCGCCTCAGATTTCTATCCACCCCCATTTCATGGATTAGAACTTCCCGCCGACCTTGAAGAATCTCGCCACCGCCCAAGCCCCCTGATTTGCTTGGAGAAATTCGTCGTTGAAGCTCATCGGTCTCACTGTTTCAGGGCCACCCGGCGGCCTGTTTGATTGGCACGTGTAAAGTCCGCGCCGGGCCGCGCAATCAGAAAATTTGTTCCCCCTGAAGGTCTCCCCCAATTTTCAGTTTGCGCGATGCGCTCCGCCCCGGCTGAACCGGACTTTTGTTCCGTGCCAACAGGCCGCATCGGGCGGCCCCGAACTAAAGGAGCTTCCCATGACTGATCTCATTTACGCTTACACCCGCAAACAAGCCATCGAGGACGGCGAGCAAGTGGACGTGTCCGCGACCGCCACCGAAGCCGGTATTCGTTTCCCGGTATTTCTCACCCGCTCCGTTTTCGATAATTACGTGGCGGTGCTGCCTGAAGTTTCCGGCCAGGATGAATCCGGCAGACTTTGGGACATCCTTTGGATGCTCCGCCATGCCATCAAGAGCAACCCCAGCGGCAGTGAACGCATCGCCTATTCGCTCTACGTCCGAAACGACAATCGCAAGGCGAAGCTCATCCAACTGGAAGCGGTTTGTTCCGCGATGGACATGGACGACCCCCAACCTGCCATCACGGTAATGATGCCCGGCGAGGATTGATCCCTGACACTCATCGGCGGCTGGAATCAAATCCAGCCGCCTCTTTTCTGGCGCAAGACAGCGCCCATTCAATTCCCCTGGCAGACTACGCCTTGAATCGTCGCAGACTATAGCAAACCCTAAAAATGGAGAACTCCAGCCACACGGACTCATGCAACGGTTCAAAAACGAACTTGCTTCGAGCCTAAAGCAGCCGAACAATTCGCTGTAAATCTGATTTGAAGGGCATGTTTCCGGCTCAAGTTAATCAAAATGCTATCCCCGATGAGATGCGGTTTCACCGTTGGGGTGACCTCGGCTTCCTGAGGCGATCAATTGTCATCGCATTGATGATTGCAGTCGCCGTTCTTACAACTACTGCATCTGTTGCCGCCGCCAGCAGTTATCAGGAGATAGTCAAGAAAACCACACAGCTTATTAAAAATTGGGAAGGGACAGAGCTTTCCATCAAGTACGCCGAGATAATCGACAAAGCAGCCGAGAAAGTTGGGAAGGCCCCCGCAGGAGTGCTCGATGGTGAGGCTATATTAAAGCGCATTCACGGTGCCCAAGAGCAAATTAAAGCCATTCAATTTCCTAGCGTGCCGGAGTCCGCGATTGGCACTCCAGAAGACATTTCAGAAAGTCCTGAAAAAAGGCGGGCGGCTCTCGCCGGTGGAGTGAAGTGGCTCGCGGAGCAACATGCCGGCGGCAAACAAAGAGAGGAAGTATTGAGCCAACTCAGAGGCTATCTCCAAAAGGTTAACGTGGCTCAAAAACTTGGTGATTACTATGAGGCGGAATTTCTAAAATTAGCACAGGTTGATATATCGGGAACCCTAGCCCTTGATTGGGTTGAAATGTACGGGACCATCAACCCGGCTATTGATGATCTAGTTTCATCGTTGGAAGCCAAAATTCGCGAACTGGAAAGCCTCATCCTGCTTTCTAAGCAAAAGTTTGACGATGCCGGTTCCTTTTACCGACTGCTAATTGACGAAGAGAGACGAAACCTTACCGTGTTTTCCGCAAAAAAGCATTTCCAACGCAACGGGGAAATGGGGCGTTTGGAAAACCTTGTCAGCCGTGAGAATGAGATCGCTGATGAGACTCGTGCTTTGAACGAACAACTTCGTGAGGTGCAACCACTTTCCAGAGATGCTTCTTTGGCGCGGAGAAGGCTAGATGCCGCAGAAAGGGTTATCGCTAATTACAAGTCAAACCGTCAGGCGGCTTACCGAATTCGCCTTTCTACAAGCGGCTACTCATATTGTCCTGAAAACAATACTTGGGAAAAATGCACGGATCATCCTAATGAGAAGCAAAGGTGGCTAAACGACCAAGCGGAGAAGAGTCGCCAAAAAGTCGAAGAAATCGAAGCGGAGTATCGGGAGGCGAAGCGGAATCTTGCGAGCTTGCGCGAGGAAATGGCCGCAGCTGCGGACGCTTACAATTCACAGGCTGACCCCATAAAAAGGCAGCAAAATGAACTGAAGCAGGAGAGAGTAGAAATTGAAAAGTCCAAGAAGCTCATTCTGTCTAAAATGAAATCGTTGACTGACGAGGAGAAAGCCAACAAGGCATTGGAAGAAGGAAATGCTGCTGATTCAAAGCGCCTAAACGAACTGGGATTCCAGTCAATTCCTTCAGGGCGGCCAACTTCGCGAGGCGGTGCGCGGACGGAAACACCCCGTCCCCGCTCCCTACCACGGTGAGACACGGCATATCACACGCGCTTCGTTTTTGATTCAGGACGAATTCTGGCGGACTTGGGGGATTCTGCGCTCTCCATTCAAAAATAAACGCAACAAACACCCATCGGCGGCTGGAATCACATCTAGCCGCCTCTTTTCTGGCGCAAGACAGCGCCCATTCAATTCCCCTGGCAGACTACGCCTTGAATCGTCGCAGACTTGCGCCACCGCCCGCGCCTGACTCCGCCGTTTCAGGATCGCTCCACTCCTCTCCGCTTCACCACCGGCCTCGACCTCGCGCCCGCGCCCGGCGGTTCTCGCTGCATTGCGTTTCACGACACTGAAGCCATCGGAGACAGGCCACCGATGATGCTTACCCGTCACGCTTCAGGCGTTCGCAATGAAACGCGCCGGTTGCGCCCGCTCCGCGGAATTGGTGGGTAATCCATTGCCTTGCCGTTTTCAGGTCTTTTTCCGCGTTGCTCCCCTCTGCATCGGCCTTTCTTCCGCCCTCACTGCGTCACCGCAAAACCAGCCTGCCCCTCGCGGTGCCCTCTGAAGACCACTCCCACGGGGGAAGGCTGGCGGCTCCGCTTTTTCGTGAAGGGCGAAAGACCGGACCGAACAGCAGAGCACAAAAAAAAGACCATGAAAACTAACACGATCAAAACCAGTAAATCAGAGCTTCAGAGCCGTCCCGAACAGTTGAGCACGGGGCAGCTTGCCGAAACCGCCAACGAACAGATTTTGCCGGGGCTGGTGGAACTGGTGAAGCCATTCAAGTTTCCCGCCTCACCCCATGAATACAAGGTGACAGCGTTGCGCGAATGTCCGACGCCGGAAGCGTTGCAACAGTGCGAGACACCCGACAAGGCAGCGGATTATTGGCGGATGCACATTGCCACGCATCCCTATTTCAACCCGGAGTGTGAATGTCTGGCGGTCTTGCTCTTGAACACCCGCCGCCGCGTTAAGGGGCATCAAATCGTTTCCATCGGCATACAGGACACGATTTTGGTGCATCCCCGCGAAGTTTTTCGGCTGGCAATCATCACCGCCGCCAGTGCCCTGATTGTCATGCACAATCATCCTTCCGGGGAAAGCTCCCCTTCGGAAGCGGACATCAAAGTGACCCGTGATTTAATCCGCGCCGGGCAGCTTTTGAAAATGGAGGTTCTGGACCATGTGATTGTCGGCAACGGCAATTTTTCATCCCTTCGCGCTCTTGGCTATTTCTTCGCCTGACCCTTTATGAAAAACCATTCTGAATCGCCTTTTGGCGAAATCATCTTTTCCTACACCCGCGCCCAAGCTCTTGCCGACGGCGTGCAGGTGGACGTTTCCACCGTCGCCGCCGAGGCCGGAATCCGCTTTCCGGTCTTTCTGACCCGGACGGTCTTTGACGCCTATGTGACCGTGCCGCCCAAAGTCACCGGCCAGGACGAGGCCGGGCGGCTTTGGGATATTGTCTGGATGCTCCGCTTTGCCATCCAAAAGGCCCAGCCGGGGCAGACGCGATTGCCGTTTGCGTTGTATGTGCGCAACGACAATCGCGCCGCAAAGCTGGTGAAACTGATTGCCACCTGCGGCCCGCTCGACATGGACAATGGTTGTCGTCGGCAGCCGCGTGGAGGCCGTGCGTTGGCAACTGGCGATTGAGAAATACATCAAGGAGCGCGGCTACAAGATTGGCACCCTCGTCGCCTTTTCCGGTGAAGTGAACGACAAGGAATCCGGCCCGGATGGATTTACGGAAAACAGTCGCGCCCTGAATCCAAATCTCAGGGGCCGCGACATCCGGGAAGCCTTCAAGGGCGACGAATATCAAATCCTGCTCGTTGCCAATAAATTCCAGACCGGCTTTGACCAGCCGTTGCTTTGCGGGATGTATGTGGACAAGCGCCTTGCGGGAATTCAGGCCGTGCAGACGCTTTCGCGCCTGAATCGCGCCCACCCCGGCAAGGATACGACCTACGTCGTGGATTTCGTGAATGACACGGCGGAAGTCCTCGCGGCCTTCAAGACGTATCACACCACGGCGGAACTCTCCGCGACCACCGACCCCAATCTGGTTTTCAATCTCCGCGCCAAGCTCGACGCTGCCGGGCACTACGATGACTTTGAAGTGGATCGTGTCGTTGTGGCGGAAATGAACCCGACCGCACAACAGAGCGATCTGCTGGCGGCAATTTCCCCGGTCGAAGACCGGCTGATGAAGCGCTACAAGGCCGCGCAGGAATCTTTGAAAACGGCGAAGGACAGCAAGGACGAAGCTGCCGCCAAAGCCGCCCAGGACGAACTGAATGCGCTCATTCTGTTCAAAACCGACTTGGGCGCGTTCATCCGCCTTTACACGTTCCTTTCGCAGATTTTCGACTACGGCAACACGGCGATTGAAAAGCGGGCCATCTTCTTCAAGCGACTTTTGCCGCTACTTGAGTTTGGCCGCGAGCGCGAAGGAATTGACCTCTCGAAAGTGATCCTGACCCACCATCAGCTAAAGAATGCCGGGCGGCAGCCCATGCCGTTGAACACGGGCGAAACGCCCAAGCTGGAGCCCATCACCGAGGCGGGCAGCGGCAGTGTTCAGGAAAAGGAAAAGGCCCTACTGAATGAGATCATCGAAAAGGTGAACGATCTTTTTGAGGGCGACCTTACCGACCAGGACAAGCTGGTTTATGTGAACAACGTCATTAAGGGCAAATTGCTGGAATCCGAAACCCTCCGGCAGCAAGCGGCGAACAACACCAAGGAGCAGTTCGCCAATTCGCCTGACCTGAAAACGGAATTGCTGAATGCCATCATGGGCGCTCTGGATGCGCACACCCTGATGAGCACACAGGCATTGAATTCCGCCACCGTCCAAAACGGGATGAAGGACATCCTGCTCAATCACGCCGGTCTTTACGAAACCTTGCGGGACAAGGCTGCCAGCTAAAACCCCCTATTCCACTGGATACAAAATGGTCCGCCACTGAATCCTATTTGAGGTTCATTACCTGTTGACTGAGCAACTGATCCAGCACCTTTGACCGACTGCCCTGCGAAACGGCCGCATACCGTTCTTCAAGCCGCTCTTTCAACTTGAACAGTCTCTTGGATGCAGTTTGCGTAAGAGTAGAGTAGCAGACGCCTTTGATTGCGGCGTGTTCTACGCCGTTCGCTGAGAGTTTCTTTTCAAGCGTGACGCTAGTGTCAATCCGACTTCCGAGAACAAAACTTTGAGTGAAAAAGTTTCCGTTGATACATCCAGAATTGCGAATCGCGTCAATATACTCCTCGGCTTGGTTAAGTTCAGTCCGGCCTATTTTGGAATCGCCTTTTTTTAATTCCAGCAAGAGCACTTTTCGCGTGGCAGCCAGCCCATCTTTGAGATCAATATCTTCCAGGGCAACGGCGCTGATTGTAGAGTCCGCCAACATCAGCAGGTCCGGGCGTTTGCGCCAGTTAGGGTAATCCTCTCTTTTGCTTTCCACCTTAAACACCGTGTTGACGGCATTTTTTAGGCTGACGTTGGAAGCATATTCGTTTGTCTCAAATTCTGGCCCAAATAGCCACCGCGCTTCCGTTACCAGCGGATGAAGGGTGTGAAGTTCGTCGGTCTCCTTCTTGTTAGCAAGAAGCTCAATGGCTCTAACCGTGCCAATCCGATGATCGATTTCGTCCAAAACTGTGAGCGCATCCTGTGCTGACCACTCGGACAGCAGCCGATCTAAAGCAGCAACATCATCGCTCGGCAGCGCAGAAAGCTTTTCTAAAAGCCGTTGGCCGCTTTTGGTCTGCTGCAAATTGATGATGGCTTGAACAGCCGTCGAAAGCGACTCGGGCTTTATTGTTGGTTCACGCTCAACAACGGATTCCACAAAAGCAGCCACCTCGACCCGCCCGGCACCACTTAATGGCCGAATCGAAGCAAGATTATCCTCAAATGCACGCCGCTTGGTTTCATCAATCTTCTCCTTGGAAAACTCCTGATATTTTTCCAAAGCAAAGTCGTTCAGGGCCTTGAAGAACGTATTGCGCTTTGCCCCTTTCTTAAAGCCCGACCAATCAGCTTCCAATTCTGATTCCATGCAATCGCACCGGACGAGAATTGTAAACCGGCGACCGAAAGTAGTTCTCGCATCAATCGGCGTGAAGCTGCCTACAGTCCAACTTGGCTCCCCGACGAGTCGGTTTTGAACCCAAAATGCAAAGCCTTGTTTTTGCTTGGTTCGCGCACTCTTTTGCGTATCAAGCAAAACAACCTCCACTTCGCCGCAATCAGGCACGTTCAATTTTACAGGATCATCCGCGCCGGGGTGTGAAGCCAGGGAAATGGTCACGCCATTGACCGAAATAACAAATCGGGGGTCATGGATGAAGCGTGCGGAAATCGTCTCACGAATCGCATTCGCATCTGGAATGTTGCGACCAACTTCAGCCTGAACCGTTGTGCCAAAGCCATCGCCTTTGTGCGATTTTTCCGACCGTATGATAAAGGGGTGTTCCCCACTGGACAGTTCAATTTCAAATTCCGAGACCGTTCCAGCTCGTTTAGTGACCACAAGGTAACTGTCTGCAAAACAGAACATGCCGTGCCGTCCGATACCATTGCGCCCGTAGGCCCGCCGCTTACCACCGTCAACATCTGGCGGAAATGTTACCTGCAAGCCTTGATGCTTTTGCCGGTTATACCCCAACTTCATCCACCGTTGCTTGAATTCATCGGCGGTCAATCCCACACCATTATCTACAACCTTGATAATCCCATTGGGCTGCGGTGGAATGACGATGTTTACTTTCGTTGCGCCTGCATCCCACGCGTTAGCCACGAGCTCCGTCAGAGCGTATTCTGCGTCGCGGACAATGTTGCCCAAGCTTTTTACGAGGTAATCATCCTCAAAAAGCGAACCTTGAATGATTTTCTTGGAAGCCGACGAACTGCGATTTATGTCCGCGCGAGATTTTGTCATTTGCCCACCTCATACTTTTCCCGGCGCACACCAAACGCCCAACGAGTGCCTTCCAAAACATCTGTCACATACTGACTCATCGCCGGATTTTCCAAAGCTCCACTGCGGTATGTGATGGCGTTATTGCCAGCCTTATCCATATTGGCGTGGATTATCTGGTCGGCATCGCAGACCACTGCAAGATTGGGATTATGCGTTACAATAAATACCTGTCTCCGCTTGCGTGCCTCTTTGATGCAATCTACCAACACCTTAGCAACAGTGTGGTTGTCCAAATTGCCTTCCGGCTGGTCAATGAGCAACGGCGTATCCCCCTTTTCAATCAACAAAAAGAACACAAGCAGTAAAGTCCCGCGCTCGCCCGGAGAGAGCATTGAGATGTCTTTACCTTCCCATCGCAGAATGTAGCGCGGCTGTATGTATTCCAAGCCGTAGAGCAAGTCGAAAATGTCCTCTGCCTTTTTACCCTTTGGAAGCTGGTCGCGCAGTTGAACCGGCACGGGTGGTTTTTCGCGTTGGTTCGCATGTAAAGCTTGATCAACACTGTCAAGAAATCCGCGCACCGATTCCGTTTCCTGCCAGTTTACGAGTTCCACAAAGCCGTTCGCTTTGGCCCGCCCATCATCCGTTCCCATGAAACTACCTTTCCGATTCAGAGCCAGCAAGCTAAGGAGGCGGTCGGTGAAGTCTTCGTTGGCTAGTTCGGCACGAAACTCCAGTTTCAACTTATCTTTGGCGAGAACGTGGGAATCAATAAATTTTTGAACAGGCTCATAAAGCGTCCGATACACCGCAGCTTGAGCAAGCTTTTCACCGTGAATCTCCAAAGCAAGGGTGATTTGTTCCAATTTCAATGCCGCAATTTTCGCAGGGAGGTCGTTCAGGGCCACAAGCCCGGCCTTGAGTCCCTTCAATGACTCTGTATCGGTTTCACTTCCTTCCAGTTTTGTCCGCTTCTCCTGCCAGTCAGACAATTCCTTTAGGTAAGCCTGATATGCGCGATTAGGGGCATCGAGTTTCGCCTGAAGATCTCCCAGCTTGGTTTGGCTATCGAGCAGTTGTTTTTTAAGGCCAACCGGATTTTCATCGTCTAGCTCCAACTTCGTTGCAGCTATTTTTGCAGAAGCTTCATTTCTGACTTTCTCCGCATCAGTCTTTTTGATTTTGAGCGATACCAAATCGGAGGGTTTCAGACCGAGTTCCGTGGCATCCTCATCCAAGGAAGTCAGAAAAACATCATACTCCTTTTTGAAGTTATCAATCTTTTCCAACAGTCGGCCAGCGACAGCCGACCGACGTTCTGACAATCGCAGACTTTCTTCCGCCTGGGCAATTTTTCCTTCAATATCCTTTTTTGCCTTTTCAGCGTCAGTCAGACTTTGAATCAATGCAGGATCAGGCGGCGTGTCGCCCCCGGTTGCAGCGGGGTTGAGCTTTTCGACAGGCTTGGCTTTGTCATGCGCCTCAAGTTCTAGTTCGCGGCGCTTTATCTTCTCTGATATTTCCAGTTTGGACGCCGGATCAGCCTGCACTTCGAGTGCAGCCCGCGACCGGCTAATTTCCCGAAGTTGCTTCAGAAGTGAATCAATGCGCTTTTGCTTTTCGCCCGTCTGGAAACGCACAAGCTCATCTAAGGTTCCCTGGCCAAGCCGCAAAGATTCTGGAACATGAGAAAAGATGACCGTCTTGAGTTCTTGTTCAAAGGTCTTTTCCCCAATACCGGCGAGCTCGTTACAAACTTTTTCTACATGCTCTTGAGGTAGGTATTTAAGACGTTCAACCTCCTCGTGCGGGGTTGAATCGGCTAAACAACGGGTGATCTTTTCCCCCGAATGCCATTCAAGCGTTGCTTCAAAATGAGGAGCATGGCCGCCGGTCGGATGGCGAAACCGGTGCTTGCTAAGAAATGAAAACGAGTCCGCGTTCTTGCTCGCTCCAAGGAGGCCGAGCATATCCGAAAGAGCGCTTTTGCCGCTGCCTTTATTCCCAATGATTGCTACAAGGCCGGGGTTGAATGAAATGCTGCCGTCGAACCACTTTTCAGTGGCAGGTGCAGTCGGTTTGCGTTCAAACGATATTCCACGAAGATATTTCGTTGGGTTTTGTTCGACACGCACATGCTCCGGCGGGCGTTCACCAATGAAAACTCGCCCATGAGGTTCCCGCAATACCATGAGCAGACCACGAAACGTGGGATCAGCGCGGAACCAGAGCGGCGACTTAATGGTGTATTGCTCTATATTGTGATTGTCGGAGCAAATGATTAGCGGCTTTTCTAAACCCGTCGCCGGAAATATTTTATTTAGATGTATGTCGATGTCCTTTAGCTGCCCAATTTCCATCAGGTCCACCCAGTGTTTTGTAATGTCGTATTTAATCTGCTGCTGAAACTGTTCTTTATTTTTAATTCCTTCTATGGAATTGCTTTTACTCCCTGCATGAATTGAAACAACCCCACCTAACTTTCTGGTTTCCTCTGCGCCTTTTTCAATCGGCACATAAACTTTGTCATCTCCGCCCTTGTTTTGGATTGCTACGTTTGTTAATCCCAAATTGCCTTGAAGCGTTGTCCAAAGGTGGTCGAGATCACAGTCTTCGGGAAAAATGCAGATGTAGTGAATCGGATTTCCACCGTGATCGTCGCGAAGCTCAATGCCCGGCAAGACCGTAAGTTTATTTTCACCGAGTTTTTGCAGTTCCCGAATACGGGAAACATCAATTTGATGATGGTCTGTAATAGCTACAACGCGAATACCCTTTTCAACAAGCCCGTCAACAATTTGTTGATTTGTGACACTTCCGTTTTCGTAATCAAAAGAGCGTGGCGTATGGAAATGCAAATCCCACCGATGCCAAAGGGAGCCACGAGGATCATGTTTTAGGGCGATATTTTCACTCATACGCTCAATCTCCAAGCTGGCTGGAGGCTTTTGAAGCCTCCAGTGCCTTCATTTCCAACCCTTCTATTTCCTGCAACGTCTTGCCCGCAATTCCCTGCATGTCGCCATACATGCCCACCGTCGCTTGCATCACGCGCTCAATTTGTTCATCGCGTTTGGCCCATTGCTTCGTTATGGCCTTTTTCTCTTTGTCCAAGTCTTCCTTCATGTTGGAAAACGCTTCTACAATGGCCTGAACCCGCAACCGGAAACGAGGGCCAGTGAGATACGAATACAGCATTTCCATTTTAGATTGCTGGCCTTCGGATGACTGCCGCGCCACCGCCAATTCGATCAAGGACTGCCGCAACATAATTGCGACAGGGATTGCGACACGCGGATGCGTGACCCAAATCCCGTCAATCAGGTCAAATGCCTCAGTTTCTTTGGGCAAAACATGACTGACCAGGACGGCGATGTCGGCCTTGGCGCTCCGCTGATCATCGCGCAACTTGGCCAGCCAGCCATCGCTCCAGTTTTTGGTGCGTTTGGATTCCCAGAGAATAGTGCCGCAAAGCTGCCCAAGCGGACTGTGAACTTTTTGCAGTGCATCTCCGCCAAACTCACCCTTCGGCACCGGCTCAACATTATCGAAAGGGAACTTTGTCCGCAGCAGTGTTTCCAACTCCAATTCCTGGACCTCGCCTTGGAGTTGTTGCGAGCCTTGTTCCGCGCGGCGTTTCAGTTCTTCGATTTGCTTCTGCATGGAAGCAATCGTTTGCTCTTTCTCTGAAACCTTGAGCTTCAGTTCTTCTTCCGCCTCCTTGCGCGCTTGCTGCCGGGTAGCGTTCAATCCTTCAGACACCCGCTTTTCGACAGTTAAATCGAGTTCGCGCTTGGCATCGTCCAATTCCCGTTGCTTTTTGATCAACTCGGCTTGTGCCTTTTGCGCTTCGGAAAGTTTGGCGTCCTTTGCCTTCAGAATTTCCTGAAGGTCATTTACCTCTTTGGCCTTTTGTTCCAAGTCATTTGAAAGGGCCAGTTTTGCTTTACGCCCCTCCTCCGCAGCAATTTTCTGGCGCTCCTGCTGCATCCGCTCCGCTACTTGGCTCTCAAGGGATTCCCTGGCCTTCGAGAGGGCCGCTTGCTGCTCTTGAATGGCTTTTTCCCGACCGGCTATATCCAAATCCTTTTTTGCCAGCCGTTGTTCGTAGTCGCGCCGCGTGGATTCAATCAGAGGGGCAGCCAACGATTCCGTCAGCTTGATCTCGTTCTTGCACTTGGGGCAAGTGATGGTCGGCTCAGACATAGAATTCCCCTCAGAAATGCGTTATGACAAAAACTCATGTCGCTTTTTCTTCCAAGAGAGAAAGAAAACCAAATTGAGCTATCCGCGTCCACGATTGATTTCTGAAAACCGAGTTTCCGGTGACGATCTCTTGGGGTCGGTCAGCCGAACAACCGCTTCCAAAACGACTGCGCTTTTTGGGCTTGGAGTTCATCATAAAGCCGTCTGTTCTGCCGCCGGATTTTCAGCATGGTTTCTTCCAGCGCCTTTATCTGGTTATTTTGACCGGCAGCCCCCTCCTCCCCGTTCTGGTGCGTCAGCAGCAGCATCGCCTTGCTGTGTTGATCCTGGGCCTTCTCCAGGCTCGTGCGCAGGGTTTCAATCTGGTCCTCCAACTGGCGGCGCTCGCGCTCGCGTTCAGCGCTCAGTTGCCCGTTTTCCCTAAGACTGCTTTCCAGCCGCTCCCGCAAGACCGCCACCTGTTCCCGCAAATCTGACTGACCGCCCTCCGTCAGTTCCTGACCGTCGTTGACAACACCTGACCGCTCCAGGTCCTCCGGGGATTTCACCAGCGGATACACCCGCTCCAGTTCGGCAATATCAATGACCTTGTGATTTCGCTCGTTGAGCGTGAAGGAAAGAATGCCGTCCTTGGTGGCGGTATTGATCGTCTCGCGGCTTTTGCCGGTGAGAAACGCGGCTTCCCTGACACTGACCTTATGGGACATCTGACAACTCCTGACATCGAAGAAAACCCAACAGCGGCCAGTGTAATCGTTTTCCTGACACCTGACCACCCCCCTCCTCCCGGTCAACCACCGTCAGACCTGACGCCCATCTGTGGACACGCTGACAGTCAGGGCGGACTGTCAACCTGACACCCCTACTCCCAAGCCCGCGATTTCATTGCCTGACGCCTTGCGAGCCTGACCGTCAGGCCGTGTCAGGGTTCGTCAACTGGATTGTCCACCTGACTTCTGCTACTGTCAGATTAACGATTCTTGGATTTGCACAGGGTTTTTGCAGCGCTATGTAAACCGGGAATTGCCCACCGCCTCGCCTCTCAGGGCGAAGCACCCCGTCCGTTCAACCAACCAAAGAGGAAGCGCCCGACCGTCCAAAGCCATAAAAAGAAAAACCGCTGTTGGCGCAGCGGTTCGTCTTAGGGGAAACGATTTCGTCTATCTGAAAGCAATCGTATCACCGCCCGAATCGGAATGCAATTCACCCGTGAATCTGCAACGGATTTTTGCGTGCTTTTCCCCAGCTTTCCAAGGCCGCGCTTGGAGATCATGCACCATCTATCATCGGAACTGCCTTCCGTCCCGCCTGGCATCCCAAACAGCAGGGGCGGGCGGATCAGTTCCGCCGAGCTTCGTCACGCCCAGCAGCAGTGCGAAGACTTCGCCGGGCTGGAGGCCAACACCGACCGTTACCGGCTCTTGCTCCTCGTTAAGCGGGCCGGAAAAGCCGCCGGGTTTTCGGCACGGATGATTCACCTGCTGGATTACTACATGGCCTTCACCCGCGACAGCGATTGGGAGGAGGGGGCTCGCCCCGTCGTTTATCAATCCCTGTCCAAGACCGCGCTCGACCTCGGCGTGTCCGAGCGTCAGATTCAGCGCCTTGAGCAGGCGCTATTCGAGGCGGGGGCGCTGACGTGGAATGACAGCGGCAACCACCGGCGCTACGGCCAGCGTTGCGCCAAGACGGGGCGCATTCTTTATGCCTACGGCGTGGACCTGACACCGCTCGCATATCTGAAAGCAGACCTTGAGGCGAAATTGCAGGAGAAGGAACTTTACGACCGCGCCTGGATGGAAACCAAGCGGCAGATTTCCTGGCATCGCCGTCAAATCTGTGGCCGGATGGCCGAAGCCGAGGAGGGGGCTGACAGGCCGGACTGGATGTTGTCAGCCGCCACGCGTTACCAAGCCCTGGCTGTTCCCATCCGCACCTACATGAGCCTTGAGGATTTGCGGGCGCTGCTGGCATCCCACCGCGAGCTTCACCGGGAGATCACGGCGGATGCCGAAGGCCCTCACGAGGTCAGGAAATCGGATAAACCGTCGTCCGATGACGACAGAAATGTCGCCCACAATAATCTTACCAACCAAGAATCATCTGATGAATCAGATACAGGTAGGCGTGCCGCCAGTTGCTTTCGGGAAAGCGTAGTCGAACCAGTCAGCCCCAAATCAGAGGGCAAAGCTGCCCGAGACAGAAGCAGGGAGGAGGGGGCTCAGGACTTGGTGCTTGCCACCGGCATCCAGCACATTTCCCCGAAACAAATCCTTAACGCCGCCAGTGAGCGCTTCAAAGCCCACATCCCCATCGAGCCAAGACCCATGAACTGGAACGACCTCGTTGAAGCGGCCTATCGCCTGAAATCAGAGCTTCAAATCAGCCAGAGCAATTGGGGCGAGGCGTGCCTGACCCTGGGCAGAATAGGGGCCACCGTCTGCCTTGTGCTGACCGATCAGGCGATGCAGCGCGAGAATGACCCGGTGCGAAAGCCCGGCGCGTATTTCCGGGCGATGGTCAACCGCGCCCACACCGGCGAACTGCGTCTGCACAGTTCCGTGTTCGGCATCCTGAAACGGGAGGAGGGGTGAAGCGACTTTCGGAATCAGGCTACCCGAAGGTCTGGCCGGTCCGAAGCCGCTTCGGGAGGCGGCTCATGAGCATCCACCAAAGTGAGGATTGTTTTCTGAATGTGGACAGGGAGCTTCCCCCAAACCCTGACCAGCCGCGTCAGTTCTGGACTGTCCTTGCCGGGACTTTGTGTGTCCCCGTGTGTGTGTGCTTGCCCTGACAGCGCGGAATTGCTTGAATTACTGGCGAATTCGGAGGATAGGGGCGGGCGTTCGAATCCCCCTCTCTCCGCCACTTGTTCTCCGTAACCTGGCGGAGTATTTGCTCGGGGATTCCTTCAAAAGCCCACCTTCTGCAACTCTTTCGCTCCCGCCTAGACAAGTCTCGGTGCGACTCCGCGTTCCGATCGAGACTGACGATGTCGAAGCCCCTGGGTCTGGATGTGAAGGTGCCCGTCCATTAGATTGGAGGGATCCCTCCGCCGGCAGGGAAAGCTGACGGCTGCGGACGACGTACATCGCCCATTTCTGGAAGCGTGCCAACGTGGAGCCTGACCTGACTTGGTAGTGATGGCCGGAGGAGCCGCCCTAAGCGGCGGCCCGCGCATGACCAATTCCGCGAACGTACGTTCAGCCAGTTGGTAGTCGAGCCGGACCAAGTGCCCGAACGTACGTTCATGAGATTGGTCGTAGGGAGGGGTGGGTGATAGTGGATCGGCGTCTCCTGGAGGGGCGGTGCTTCCATGCTGGGCTTCGGGGAGACTCCGAGTGCGCGAGGAAAGGACACGGATTCAGGCTCCGGTTGGTGGGAGGTGCCTGGGGTCGGGTTATCGCGATGGGCCGGGCTGGATGGGTTTCTGATCGAGTTGAGCCAGGGTGGCATTGGCGAAGGACCGCCATTTCCCGAAACTTTCCACCTCCTGGTCGAAGCCTGGGGGTGGCTCCATCATCTTCAACAGTTTCTCCGCGACGGCCTTTAACTCCTGGTCCCGCTTCATTGTGATGAGCGCCTCCAACATCCAGAACTGGACACTCGCCCGTTCCACAAGCCATTGAGCAATGACCATCGGCGGACCCTTCGGCGCCGCCATGCGATCGAATTCCTGTTCGGCTTGTCGGAGTCTTTTGAGTCCTGACTCGACCTGCCCTTGGCGAATCTGAGCATGGGCCAGTTGGGTGGATGCCTTGAGGGACTGCGGAGCCAGTGCCAGCACCTTCCGATACGCGGCCTCGGCCTCCGGATACAGGCCGGCGTTGAACATGAGGTCGGCTGAGTTGCCCCACGCCGCGATGTTCCTGGGATCCAACTCCACCGCCTTCCCGTAGCTTCCCAGGCACAGCTTCAACTGAGTTGCCCTTTCCTTGGGATCCTGAGCCGCTTCGTAGGCCAATCGCCGGAGGAATCCCTGCATAGCGTAGGCCTCGGTGTCTTGAAGCCCCTTCGCGATGGCGGTGTCGATCAAGCCCAGAGCCTCCTCTCGTCGGTCAAGCTTCGCTCCCACAATCCGCGCTTTACGAAAGTACAGGCTGGGGTCCTGCGGATTCGTTTTCAGGATGACATCGTAGTGGGTGACGGCCTTGTCGATTTCGTACATCGCGGAATAGATGTCCCCGAGGAAGCCATGGTAGCGTAGCGCCACGTTCGGCTCCTTCTCCAACTCGATCTCCCGCTCGAGCAGGGTCACTGCCTGGCCGAAGTTTTGGCGATCCACGAGCGCCAGGATTCGCTTCTCGAACGCGCTTGGCTCGGCGCTTTGGAGGATCAGAGTGCCTACCAGATAAACGAGGCAAGTCATTCGGCGTGGACCGAGCGGAGAACGATGCCGTGATGGCGATGACGCAGAACCTAACGAGGAATTAGCCTTCATGAAGGACCATCGACGGCTTCTGTGGCGACTTGAGCTGCGAGCGCCGATCTCTTGCAATAGGTCGAACGCTCCTACGCTGGGCGTACAGAATCGTTGTTGAATCCTCTCGCGGATCTGGCGGTTGTCCGGTAGGAGGTTGTCGAAGAATTCTTCAACGGAATTCGAGGGGTGAATATTCCTGGACATCGGATCGGCATGGCATCTGCCATGCTTGGAGCGGGCATGCAGTTGAGTTCAGATGTGTTTGATCCGGCGGATCGGATAAAAGGGTAACCGGATTTGGCGAGTGACTGTCCCGTGCGTGACTGTTCAACTGGCAATCGACCTAACGTCCAGGTGGCGGGTACTTTTCAAACCGGGGTAGTCCGGGGTTCATCTTATCCCAAGGGTGCGCGTCGGAGGTCCATACCTCCAGCTGTGGGTGAAACCAACTCGGATCATCCAGGCTCGCCGTTCGGATGGCGACAATGTGTGTGGCCGCTTGAGGTTGGACATTAATCGGCGAGCCGCAATCGGGACAGAACCCGCGATGGGTCATGCCGCCCATCTCGCTCGGTGTTGCATGAACACGGGGTGAGCCTTTCAAGAGCTTGAAGGCTTCAGTGGACACAACGACGAGCGATGAGAACGGTCCTCCGCTCGATCGTTGGCAATCGCGACAGTGACAGTTGAGCATGACGAGTGGCTCTGCGGTGCATTCATACCGTATCGCGCCGCAGGCGCATCCGCCTGAGAAGGGTAGGGCTATCTGGGTCATAGTTTTATTGAGTGTAAGTCGCTCTCTACAAAGTGGCGTGCTTCGGTAAAGGGTTTAACGCTCGGTAAACTCTGCGAAGTGGTCCACCGCTCGGCTCCAACCGCGGGCATGGTTATCCCGGCTCTCCACGGTGGCAAATCGCGTGTGCGTCATCACAAACTCGGTGCGTTCACCACGCTTCAGAAACTCAACGGTAATCAGGGATGGCTTCCCTTCGACCTCGCCAAATTCAGTACCGCTACCGTCCTTCTCCCAATCCCATGTGTAGACGATCTTCTCCGGAACCTTAACTTCCCTGAGTTCTCCAGCCGCGGTGAAGAACTCGCCCTCTGGATTCTGCATCTGGATGCGAAACTTCCCGCCCACTCTCAAGTTCATGAAGGCCGATGGAACCACCATTCCAGGTTCCGGGCGCATCCATTGCTGGATGTGCTCTGGTGTTGTCCATGCGCGGAACGCAAGTTCGGGCGATACGTTCAACATCCGCCTCAGGACTAGCGTCGCGTTATCTGGCTTCTCCACTTCGTTATTGGCCGTTGTCATGGTTCTTTTGCTGCTTTTGTAGTTTGTCTAAGTAGTGCTCGAATTGATCCAAATTCCCTTCCCAAAACTTTCGGTATCGGTTGATCCAGGCCTGTGCTTCCTGCATCGGCTTGGGCTGCAACGCCAGCGAATGGACGCGCCCCTCGCGCCGCCTCTCAATCAGGCCAGCTTTTTCTAGAACCATCAGATGTTTCGAAACTGCTGCGAGCGACATCGCATGGGGGCGGGCCAGATCCGTAACGCATTCGTCCCCTTTCGCCAATTGCTCTAGGATGCGCCGCCGAGTCGGATCCGACAGCGCTCCAAAGGTTCGATCCAAAAGGTGTGAATCAAATTCAACCATATGGTTGAATGTAAGGGCAGACCGCAACGATGGCAAATGCAAAGTTTAGCAGAGGAATTTTTCGGGCGTAACTACAGGTGGGTGAGATTAACTCTCTGAGTGAGCTCAAAGCCCCTGTCGCTCAACCCGCAATCCTACCATCTTGACTGCCAACTTGGGGACAAATAGTGTCTGGTTCCGCTGTGAATGAGAATGTTCAAGTTGGAGGTTTCGCTCGAGTTTTCCACCTTTATGTCTGGTGGCTTTGCCTGGGGGTGATAACCGGATTCGCCCAAATTCCAGGAGCGAGGGACACGAACT
Source organism: Verrucomicrobiales bacterium (assembly GCA_016793885.1). Lineage (NCBI taxonomy): Bacteria > Pseudomonadati > Verrucomicrobiota > Verrucomicrobiia > Verrucomicrobiales > Verrucomicrobiales bacterium. The sequence continues at coordinate 67,615 of JAEUHE010000183.1, read as the reverse complement.
TTGTCACCATTGCGGGTTCGGATACATTCCCCACCTCGCTGGCGATCGCGGATGATGGTAGTCTTTTTGCGGGCGGCACCTTTATCAACTACGGCGCAGGCGGCCACGCGACGGTGACTCACTTGCTGCCCAACGGCAGTCTTGACCCGGCGTTTTCGCCAGTGACGTTTCGATCGGTGATCGAGTCGAGGTTTCTCACCAACATTTCTATCGTAACCAATATTACGATAGTTCCTGGCTCCACCAATCGCGGCACTGCGACGGGGATGGCCCTTTTTCGGGATGGTCGGGTCGCGGTCGTGGGTGAGTTCAATGACGTCAACTTCCAACGATCCACCGGCTTCGTCACCCTGACGACGCATGGACAGGTGGCAGGGACGGCCGACCCTAAGCTGGCGGGAATGGAGCCACGCGGCGCGATGAGCTCCTTCAGCGGTCGCGTGTTCATTTATGGGAACCAAAGTCTGGACCCCAACCCAACCAACGGCACCCCGGGGCGGTTGCCCATCGCTGAGGTGGATTCAAGCGGCGGACGCGTCGGAAGCTTTGTTCCCCCGACGTTGGCCGAACTTGGATTATACGCCGCGTTCGTCACTCACATGGTCAGCGGGCCAACGAATACGGTCTACGCCTTTGTGAACGCCGGCCGTTCCAATGCACCGGTCGGGTATAGCGGGTATGAAATTTTCCGCCTGCATGAATCCGGCCGGCTCGATGGCTCCTTTGCGGATGGCGGGCGCGCCGAGGTGTCTCAGATTCGGGAGCCCTTCGCGCGAGTGAGCCCCCAGGGCGAACTTTACATCAGCGGAGCGTTTGCCTATCGCGGCGCATCGGTACCCGGGCCGTTGCGCCGAATTCGACTGGATGGTGACATCGACACAGGATTCATCCCGGCCATCCCTAACCTCGGATCACCCTACGTAGGAGTGGAGCCTGATGGAAGTTTGGTAATGTTTGGTGTGGCGCTTCCCGACTTCATGGTCCGGCTGCGTCCTGACGGATCCCGCGACCGCAGCTACAAAGATCCCGCGCTCAACCGCACCGACGCCACCGTCGTCACCGAGAACATTCGGATGGGACCGGACGGTTCAGCCTACCTCATGGGAACGCTGATTGGATTCACTGGCGCTCAGTTCTCTTTGGACCACGGCGTCGTCAAAGTCCAAGGAGGGCAGATCAAGTTGGGATTCACCGCCCAGGCTCGTTCTCTCACCCTGACTTGGCCCTCCGGGTTTCGTTTGCAACGTACGCCGACCCTGAACTCGCCTATCTGGGCAGATGTCCCGGGAGCCACCTCTCCGTGGCCCGTTCCCCCGGCCCTTCCTCTTGATTTCTATCGTATGGTTTCCGAGTAGGGATGCTCAAACCTCGTCAGTTCCGTGCTCCGGCTTAAAGTTTTTAAGGACTCAGTGGGACTTCATAGCGGCAATCGACCTTGGAGTGGAAGTTGGGTGTGCCTCGTCCCGGAAATTGGAGGGGTGGAAGTCCAACGAGCCGGAGACATTGTCCCATCTTTGGGACGGGCCTTAAACGGAACGAAGTTCGGTCGGGTCAAAACTGCCTAACGCAACATTTTGAATACCCGCTATCTGTCATCTGATCTTGTGCAACAGTTATCACCAGAACTAGTGGCGCATGAGGACTGGTGGATCTTCAGCACCCCCCAGCCGGTCGCAATACCCCAGACGGCCCCCAAGCCGAGGAATGGTGCTAAGGGCTGCCAGACCATCAGCACCGCCAGGAGATAGGCAACGACGGCTCCAACGCTTGAAAACGACCACGCTCGCCAACCCCGGGGTTTGAGCTGGGTCAGATACATCGGCGCAGCCCAGGCGAGGAAACCTATCACCCAGCCCTGGAGGAGAGATATTCTTTGCCATTCTGATAGCCAAAAATATCCAACTATCCCTGCACTCGCACAGCCCATGAACAGCGTCGGTCCACACCACAGCGGGAGGCTGCGGCGTCGCTCGGCTTCCTTCGCCTCTCGAGCCTTGAAGTGACGTTCGGTGAGGATGCGAACCGGTTCTAGAATCTGGTAACCGGTGAAATCGTCACAGTAGACAATAAATAAAACATCACCTATCCGGCTTAGGGAAAGGTGGATCAAGAGAAGGGCAAAATAGAAGCAGAAGATCGTCGGGTAAGTGAGCCTCTCGTTACGGCCTGCGGCGGCCGCGCATTCCGAGGCCAAATAGAGGCCGATCGACAATCGTAAGAACGCCCACAATGCGTAACTACCCAGCGAAAGGTGCCCCATCGGCTTGCCCGCGAAGATTCTTTGATCTCTCCTGAAGTTGAATTCGCGTTCTCGTTTAAGGAGAAGATTACACTCCCCCCACTCCAATAGCAGTATGATTAAGGACTTGGCTTTGGATAGTAAGGCAATGATCCAGATGAGGCCGAGCGAGCATCGTAGCACCTCGGGAGTCAATCCGATAAGGAGCAACCCTAGTTCCACAGTAGAGAAGGAGAAGTTCAGTTTCTGAACAAGTCCGCGGCTATCCAGAATGGTAGGTCCTACATAGGACTGATGCCAACGCGCGAAGCAGAGGAGCAAAACGAGAGCGAACGCAGCCACGCTGGTGGTTGTAGGGTTCTTGCAGATGACTCTGGAAATCCATCGGATGAGGCTGGATAATTTGGGTTGAGGTTTAGGATCTTGAGAAACGGGGTCGCGCATAGGCTTGAATCGTATCGCGGTGCTAACTGTGTCAGGTTGCTGCGTTGGTCTGCCTCAGGCATTCCATCAAGAGCTTAGAGTTATTCCTGATCATCGGCTGATTCTTGATTCTCTGAAGGGTAACTGTGATTAATTTCGACAAGCACTCCAGAAAGGAAGGGCAGCTTCCCGCCCCCCGGAGGGAGATTCCGGTTGCGGGTCAGACCAGGCTCCGCAGGAGGGAATGACAACAGGAGGTGGCTTCCTGGGCTACCGGGAACTTTCCTTCCGAATAGCCAAGCAGTGGGCGATTGACCTTGCGGCAATTCGGTTCGCCAATGGTCTCCCGCTGTGTCAGCCTCGGGGCGTTCACCTAGTTACACAATACCGTCATGAGAACTTTGCTGACCCACCTCTTGTCCGTGCTGGCGTTTGCTGGCGCGCCCTTTGTTCAATCCTCTGCGTTCAGCGCCCCGGCAGATGGACATTATCTGTACGTCGCCACGCCGGGTATTCGGAATTACCTCGAGTACGGCGGGCATGGCTTGTTGGTGTTCGACATCGAGCACGATTATCGCTTCGTGAGACGCATAGCGACCGGCGGTCTGGATGCGGCGGGCAAGCCGAGCAACGTGAAAGGCGTTTGTGCAAGCGCCGCCACGGGTCGCATGTACATTAGCACGCTCACGTCGCTCCTGTGCCTCGACCTGATCACGGAGAAACTGCTGTGGGAGCGCAACTACGAGGGCGGCTGCGATCGCATGTCGATGACGCCGGATGGCAAGGAGATTTACCTGCCTTCCTTGGAGAAGGATCACTGGAATGTGGTGAATGGGGTGAACGGCGATGTGCTGCGCCGGATCGAGATTCAGGCAGGCGCTCACAACACGATCTGTGGATTGGACGGCAACGAGGTGTACCTCGCTGGTCTGCGCTCTCCTTACCTGCGGGTGGCCGCGACAGCGAAGCGCCAGATTGTCCGCGAGGTCGGGCCGTTCACCCAGCCCATTCGGCCGTTCACGGTCAACGGCGCGCAATCGCTGGTGTTTGTCAATGTGAACGAGCTGCTCGGCTTTGAGATCGGTGATCTCAGGACCGGGAAGAGGCTGCATCGCGTCGAGGTCAGCGGTTTCAGCAAGGGAGCAGTCAAGCGACACGGCTGCCCGAGTCATGGGGTCGGCCTCACGCCGGACGAGCGCGAGCTCTGGGTGTGCGACGCGCACAATCAGCGGATGCATGTCTTCGACGCCACGGTCATGCCGCCGAAGCAGGTGGCCAGTCTCTCCGTGCGGGATGAACCGGGCTGGGTCACCTTCCGCCTCGATGGCCGTCACGCTTGGCCGTCCACGGGCGACATCATCGACATCGCCACGCGCAAGGTAGTGGCGCGGCTCACTGACGAGGAGAATCGCCCCGTCATGAGCGAGAAGATCGTGGAGATTCATTTCCGCGGCGGCAAGCCGGTGCGCACGGGCGATCAGTTCGGGCTAGGCCGGGTCCAGCCGTGATACCTGTTGCATCTGCTTTCTCACCGCATCGCCGCCCCCCGGTAGAAGCGGGGCGGGGGGTCGAGAGGAAGGCCCACGACCATGGGGCCGCGCCCGCGCCGCGAATCCGCTCGTTGGCTTCGTCATTTTTGCATGTCCACAGCGGAATGCGACGGCTAGGCTGCACGGCATGCCCTTTTCCCCTGATGGATCAGAAACATCGTCGATTGCCGCGGTTAAGAAGGAAGTCGGTGAACGCGATTCCATTGGGTTGATTGGTTTGGGACTGATGGGCAGCGCGATGGGGGAACGTCTGCTGGCCCATGGATTCACGGTGCAGGGCTTTGACATCGACCCCGGCTGTTTGGCCGCGTTCGTCACTCGAGGGGGGCGTGCTGCAACGAGTGTCACCGATTTAATCACTTCCTGCCGGCGGATTATCCTCAGCCTCCCGGATAGTGAGGTGGTTCGAACCGTGCTCGATGAGCTGCAGCCCCTTCTTCGTCCCGGACAGGTGATCTTGGATACGACGACCGGTCGCCCGGAGGCTGCTGCCGCGGCCGGCCGCCGATTGGCCGGGCACCGGGTGGCCTATGTGGAGGCCACAATTTCCGGGAACAGCAGCCAGGTCCGGCGTGGCGAGGTCCTGGCTATGACGAGCGGAACCGCGGCGGCGGCGGCGTTGTGCAACGATATGCTGGTTTGTTTCGCGAGAAAGATCCACCACGTTGGCGATTGGGGCAGCGCCGCCAAGTTGAAATTGGTGAGCAATTTGGTGCTAGGATTGAACCGGGCGGTCCTGGCTGAAGGACTGGCCTTTGCGGGAAAACTGCATCTCGATCTTGAGCAGACCCTGGTTGTGTTGCGGGATAGCATGTCCTACTCGCGGGTCATGGATACAAAGGGCGACAAAATGATCGCTGCCGACTTCGAGCCGCAGGCCCGGCTTTCGCAGCATTTGAAGGACGTTCGTTTGATTCAGAGGGCCGCCGAGCTGAGCCACGCACGGATACCTTTGACTGACGTTCACGCCCAGTTGCTGCAGCAGGCGGAATCGAAAGGGCTCGGTCCGTTGGACAACTGCGCCATCATCCGTGTGTTCGAAGCGGTGGACTGAGCACGCATGGCCACATCGCTTTCCAACTCTTCGCGTTTCGTCGTGTTGTTCGCGGCCATCGGCGGCCTGCTGTTCGATGGCGTCGAGTTGGGCCTGATGCCCGTGGCTTCCCTGTCTGTATCGCAGAGCCTGCTGGGCGACGCCTTCACGCCGGCGTTGGGCGGCGATTGGTTTGCGCGATTCACGGCAGCGCTGATGCTCGGTGCGGCCGTTGGGGGAATCGTTCTTGGCAGTCTGGGGGATCGGGTTGGCCGCACGCGGGCACTCGGAGTCAGCGTGGTGTTTTACTCGATCTTCGCCGGGCTTGGCGCCTTTGTGAAAACGCAGGAACAAATGCTCGTGCTGCGTTTCATGGTGGGTCTGGGCGTGGGCGGCGTGTGGCCGAATGCCGTGGCTCTCGCCGCTGAGTGTTGGCCGGATAAGTCGCGTCCCATCATCGCCGGGCTCATGGGCGCGGCCCTGAATGGCGGCATTCTCATGCTCTCGCAAATCGCCCGCACCTGGCACATCACACCGGAATCCTGGCGTTGGATTTTTCAACTCGCCGCCGCGCCCGCTGTGCTCGGCTTGCTCGCCTTGACGGTGATTCCGGAGTCGCCATTGTGGCTGGCGTCCCGCAACGGTAGACGAAATGGGACCCGCTGGGCTCTGGGCGAAGAAGGCCAGAGCTCCCTCGCCTCCTCTGCCAATGCACGCTCTGAGGGGATCCTGCGCGAACTCCTGCGTCCGCCGCTGCTCCGTCTCACGGTAATCGGCATTCTTCTCGGCTCCGTTCCCATGGTTGGCGCGTGGGCGGCGAGCAAGTGGATGATTCCGTGGGCGGACAAGGTCGGCGGCGCGGCTGAGGCGGGCTACAAAGCTATCACGCAGGGTTGGTGGGCGCTCGGCGCCGTGATGGGTAGCTTCTTTGGAGCACAGATTGCCGCCTGGCTTGGACGCCGCCGTGCCTACGCGATCATCAGCGCGGCCACGACGGCCATAACGTCATTGATGTTCCTCGGCACCGCGCCGCTGCAGGCGTCATTCCTGCCCATCGTGTTCGCGCAGGGCTTCGTCGCTACGTTGTTCTTCGGCTGGTTGCCCCTGTATCTGCCGGAGCTGTTTCCCACGCGGGTACGCGCTGCCGGGAGCGGCATCGCTTATAACGTTGGCCGCTTCGCTACTGCACTGGGTGTATTGGCCGCCGGTGGCCTTTTCGCCGCGATGGGCGGTTCGTATCCAAAAGTCGGAGCGACCTGCGGACTTATCTATCTTCTAGGGCTCATCGTCATTTGGTGGGCGCCTGACACCACCGAAAAGAAGCTCGATACATGATCGTCAGCGAGAACTCGCCTTCCTCGAGGAAGCCTGGACCGCTCCGAAGAGCGCCTTCATACCCGTCTATGGGCGCCGTCGAGTGGGAAAGAGCTAGCTTCTTTCTCGTGCTGTGCGGGTCCTACTTGAGGTTCATCGAGCGCGAGGTGCTGGGGAAACGAAGCCCTCTGTTCGGTCGCCGCACCGGACAGATTCATCTCAAGCCGTTCAACCATCTGGCGTCGGCTCTTCATCAAGGCAGCACCCGCCAGATCCAAGGCGCGATTGCAGGACGTGCGCGTCCACACGCTGCATGACCTTTACAGGCTGAGCAGCGTAAAAAAGTGAGAATTCCCTTCTGAATCCAGTGCTGATATCATTTTTGAAGCGCTGCCGCGGTCGGCATCGTCCAAACATGCAACCATGAAATTCGCGTCCTGCTACACTTTCAAATTCATCGCCACCTGCGTCGTGGTCGCGTCCAGCCTTGCCTCCTTCTCCACGGCGCAGGAGAGGAGGTCCGGTTGGGGAAAGCATCTCATCACTCAGCAGGGCGACTGCTACACGGCCGTCGCCCTTGATGCCAACGGAGACAAGGCGCTCGACGTCATTGCCAGTTTCAAGGGACGCGTCAGCCTGTTTCTGGCGCCGGACTGGCGCGAAATCGTCGTTCACCGTTACCTTGGCAAGGGAGGCGGCGAAGGTGCCGCTGCCATTCACAGCGAGGTGATTGATGTCGATGGCGACGGTGACATGGATTGGGCGGGTACCCTGTCGCATGCCGCTCCGATCTGGTTGGAGAATCCGGGACGTGGGCGTCTTGCTAACCGCGTCTGGACCCCGCGCCTCATCGATCCTGACATCGTCGGCATCCATTGCATCACCCGTGCGGACATCGATAACGACGGTCGCGCGGATCTCATTATCAACAACTTCGAGCCTGACAAGGGGTTGGGCGACTCCATTGCCTGGTTCAGCATCCCGAAGGAGCCGCTCACGGCGCAGAGATGGGAGCGTCACATCTTCGCTGACAAGGACGCCCGCGGAGGCAGCCACTACATGGGCGCCGGGGATATTGATGGCGACGGTTGGAAGGAAATCGCCGTCGGGGCCAAGGGCGGACCCTTCGCCGGTGGCAACTGGTTTGCGTTCTGGAAGAATCCCGGAAAAGACGGCGTCAAAGGCCCGTGGAAGAAAGTCATTCTGGCGGAGAATCAGGAGGCAGCGACCAACATCCTGCCGTGCGATGTGAATGGCGATGGCAAGGTGGACTGGTTGGCATCCCGTGGGCACAGCAAAGGACTGCTGTGGTTCGAAAACCCCGGCTGGAACATCCATCAGATCGACACCGAGATTCGCCAACCTCACAGCCTGACCGTTTTTGATCACGACGGGGACGGCGACACGGATGCCGCGTCCTGCGGTTACGAGAGTAAGTGGGTCCGCTGGTATGAAAACGACGGCAGAGGCAAATTCACCATTCATACATTGGACGACAACCAGGAGAGCTATGATTTGCGCACCGTGGACATGGATGGGGATGGCGACGGCGATTTACTGAACGCCGGCCGCGCATCGGGCAATGTGGTTTGGTATGAGAACCTGGGTGCCAAACGGTGAGAGTAGGTCCGATATCCGTAATGAAAATGAACCGACATCTCTTCCGAGCGGCGCTGCTCGGGTTCGCCGTCGTCGCGTCGGCCGATAACGGCACGCCATGGCTGACATACACCGGCGGTGACGGCCCGGGCAGGGGCAAGCGCATCGTGCTGATCGCCGCCGATCAGGAGTATCGCAGCGAGGAATCGATGCCCATGATGGCGAAGATTCTCAGCCAGCATCACGGCTTCGACTGCACGGTATTGTTCGCGGTGAACGAAAAGGGCGAAGTCGATCCCACGATGCCGGTCTATCCTGAGAAAGGTAAGGAGTTCAAAGAGCATCACATTCCCGGCCTGGAGCAACTCGCCTTGGCCGATCTCGTCATTTTCTTTCCCCGCCTGCTCACGCTCCCCTTGTCGGAACGCCAGCTCATCGTGAAGTATATCGATTCCGGCCGGCCCATCATGTCCATCCGGACGGGCAACCACGGCTTTCACGCCGCGTTGCCCTATAAGATCAACGGGAAGCAGGTCCGCTGGGGCGAGGATGTGCTCGGTGGATCGTTCTTGGAGCACCACGGCCGCTGGCAGGCCGACTCCACTCGCGGCACCATCGTGCCCCAACAAAAAGATCATCCCATCTTGATCGGCGTGAGCAACATCTGGGGCAAGTCGGACGTGTACCGCACCTACAAGGAAGGCACGAGCCTGCCCACCAATTGCACCGCGTTGGTCTGGGGCCAGCCGCTCCTGGGCCGGAAACCCGACGACCCGCCGAATCCGAAGCTGGAGCCGCTGCCCGTCGCGTGGTTCAAGTATTGGCAGACCAGCGAAGGCAAGCAGGCTCGCGTGTTTCACACCACCATGGGCAGCGCGCACGATCTGCAGTCCGCCGGGCTGCGCCGGCTCATTATCAACGCCGCCTATTGGGGTATGGGCCTGGAATCCGCTATCACCCCGACTCGCAGCGTGGACATCGTCGGCACTTACCAGCCGCTCGACAGCGGTTTCAACTACAAGCAACTCGGCGTCGTTCCGAAGCCGGTCTCGGCCTATAGATAACGCGCAACCGGATCATGCGACGACTTGCGGCGCTCGGTTCGAAAAACCCATCGCCCGCCGTCATTTCATTGCGTCATCCGGAAAGGTTAGCGCCACTCTCGCCGCCGGTTCAGCCGCGCTCAGCTTTCCCCGCATCGCCCGCGCCCAAAGCGTGGGTGACCAGATCGTCCTCGCGCTCATCGGCGCGGGCGGGCGCGCGGCATCCCATTCGGGCGGGATGTCGCGATTGCCCGGAGTCGAGTTCAAGTACGTCTGCGACATCTGGAAGGATCGCGGCGCAGGCATCATGAAGGATCTCGAAAAGGTCCAGAAACGTGTGCCTCAGCGAATCGCCGACCGCGAACCGCCACCTGACCTCGACTGGGATGCCTGGCTCGGACACGACTAGCGACGCGGCCAACGCGCTGCTGAAGCCGGCGTATCGGAAGCATTACCGCATTCCGAACGAAGTGTGAGCCTTGGTTGGGCTGCGGTAGATGGGGGGGGCGAAAAGTGTTTTCGGCCCGCGATCGTGACTTCAAAGGGAGGAACGATCGTGACAGGGCCGTCCTTTCAGGCTAATTTGGCGTTTGTTATGACGAACAAGGGACATGAGGATGCGCCCGATTCTGTGTCGAACACCCCTGGGGACACTAAGGCCCGCACCACTGCCAATGGCACCGGGTCGCCCCTAGTGAGTGAAGCAGACTCTGCATGCTTGGGCGAGGCGACGCCTCCAGCGAAGCTATCGGCGGAGGAACAGATGGCCCTGTATGAAAAGGACCTGAAGGAGAACGACTGGGGCCATCAGCCCTGTTGAACCTAGAAAGTGAAATGGAGGAGGAGTTCTGATCTCGTCGAGCCTTCAATGGCCCCAGGCTCGCCTCCAAGCAACAGGGCAGCCCGTTAAAGTCTTTTGACTTCGATCACCCATCGTGGCTTTTCGCCGTGACTCATGTCTCCTTTTCAAACATTGGGCATGCATGGGCTCGACGGAGTCTCTCCCTACCTTGGCGACGTCTCCCGTGGATGCTTCAGCCGACCCGCTTTTACCGCCTTCGGAGACCTTAGCGCAGCGGAGTACCCCAAAATCCCGGAGGGAAATGAGATCGTCTCTGCGTAGCACTCAAGAGCTACTTCGGCGACCCTCCCGAAGTCCCATCCAACTGCTCCATCCGGCATTGACACATGACACTCACCATCCTTTCGTCGCGAAGGGATTTGCTTTGGCAACTCCGCTACAGTATGACTTTTCCTAGCCGAAATCTGGTCGATCGGCCTGACACCTCGTCCGATCCACGCAAACCTCCGTTACTGATCAGAAATGAATGTCCTTGATCGCACCCTTGGCATGACCCAGCCAACCTGTTACGGACGGAAACGCATCGTCCACCTTATCCTCCTGTGGTTGTCCGGCTACTTCGTGACGCAGGCTACCGGAGCTGAGCTGTCCTGGCGCATCGTCGCCCGGGCCGACAACGATGTCGTCCGCGTGCTACAAGATGCCGGGGCAAAAGTGGAACGATTCGACGATGCTGCCGCCGCCGTGAAGCAGTCACCGGAGGGTGCCGGCGTGCTGGTGCTGGCGGATCAGTATCCGCAGCAAACCACTCGCGTCACTCCCGAATGGTTTGATCAGGTCCGCGACAAGAAGCTTCGGCTCTACGTGGAATACCCATCGTTCGTTCCCGCGCTAAAACTTGGCGCACCAGCGACCCTGAAGACCGGCCACTGGGGTAACATCCTGGAACGAACGGTCGTGGTCGGCGACGCCTTCGGCGCCGCGCTGAAAGAAATGCGCATCCTGATGATTCACGATTGCCACTATCTGCCTGTCGAGGCCGCCCAGCCGCATGTCGTGATCGCCCGGGTCGCAGGTTATGACGACGCGTTGTATGGGCTCCCGAAAACCAACGTTTACCCAATCCTTTTCGAGCTTCCTGGTGGCGGAGTGTTGGTCGCGACCACCAAGCTCAGCCAGTTCGTGACAGCTCGCTATGCGCCTTTGGATGCCTGGGAGCCGGTGTGGCGGATGATCCTGAAGTGGGTGCAGCCGGATGCCGAAGTCCCGACGCTTCGTTGGAAACCGACCGTCCATCCATCGTTCGGCCGGGAGGCTGGGTTGCCGGCGGATGTGGAACGACGGGCTCTGCAGCGCGGAGCCGAGTGGTATCGAAAGTCTGGTCTACTGGTTCATCCGTCGTGGCGGGCGCGTTACGATCGCCCGTCCAATCAAGGCCCAGCTACCGCGGACTGGCCCGATGGCCATCGCGCGGGACCTGGGGTGCCTAGGGACACGGCAACCGGTGATGGCAGTCTGGGTTTGCTCGAGGGATTTCGTTCGAAGATCTACTACGACGGATCGCAATCGGTGCTGTGGTGGCGTCGCGCGGACAATCACGGTGAATCGGCCGGAGCGCTCGCTCTGGCGGGTTCCGTGCTGAACCAGCCGGAATTTACCCGCATCGGATCGAATCTCGCCGACTGGCTGACGAGTCAATCGGTGCTCTACACCGGAGCGTTTACCGATCCGAAGCATGCGGCCTTCGGCCTAGCGGGGTGGAACGACGTTCCGCGATACTTCGGCGGTGCGCACGGGTATCACCAGTTGTGGGCCGATGACAACGCGCGGGCCTGGCTTGGCTTGCTACGAACCGCAGCAGCATTACGGACCGATCGCTTCGACGAACGATTGACTCAGCAGCTTCTCGCGATGCTGCGACTGACCGGGCGCAAGGGCTTCACCGTTCCGCACACTGAGCTGCCAGCCCTGGCCAGTGGAGGGTGGGAACACCTCTTCAAGGGGGCGTCCGAAGACCTGTCGCCGCACTACCAGTCCTACGTGCAGGCATGTCTTCTGTGGGGGGCCAAAGCCACCGGATTCCCACTCTTCCGGGAGCGCGCCACCAAAGGCATCCGACGAATGATGGAGACCTATCCGCAAGGGTGGTCGGCGACCAACGACCAGTACAATCAGGAGCGCGCCCGGATGCTGCTGGCGCTGGCTTGGTTGGTCCGGTTGGACGATACGCCGGAACATCGGGAGTGGCTGCGGCGCATGGCGACGGATCTCACCAGCGACATGGATCCCTGCGGTGCGATCCTTACGAAGATCAAACAGGGTCCCGCCAGCAACGAAGCGTATGGCACCGGGGAGACCACCCTTGTTCAAGCCAACGGGGATCCGAACACCGACTTACTCTACACCGTGAACTTCGCCCTGGTGGGCCTACACGAAGCCTTTGCGGCCACCGGCGAGGAGCTCTATCGCGAGGCTGCAGACAAGATCGTGCGTTTCTTATGCCGAGTGCAGGTGAAGAGCGAAGCCCAGCCTCAGCTCGACGGTGGATGGTTCCGCGGGTTCGACTATCGTCGCTGGGAATACTGGGGTAGCGATGCCGACATCGGGTGGAGCCTTTACAGCATGGAGACGGGTTGGATTTCGGGCGAGATTCTCTCCGTGCTGGCGTTGCGCCAGATGAAAACATCCCTTTGGGACCTGACCGCCAGCAGCACGATCCCGCACCACTTCAAAGTCTGGCGCGGGAGCATGCTCCCGGACGAAGTCCTCTCCGAGAAATAATCACACCCCGGTCTGCCTCCGAACAGACATCTGTACATTTTCGTTGAAGTGGGGGAATGAGCGGATACCTTTCGTCACATGAAGCGAAGGCAATTTGTCAAACTAGCGGCGGGGGCCATTGTGGCTCCCACGTTCATTCCCTCCTCAGCCCTCGGACAAGGCAAGACCATCTCACCCGGTGAACGTGTCAATGTTGGACTCGTTGGAGCGGGAGGCCAAGGAACTGGGGTGATGAACAGCATGATGAAACGGAGCGGCTTCCAAATCGTGGCCGTCTGTGACGTGTCTGCGAGCCGTAATTCCGTTAAGGCCAATGTAGAGAAATACTACGCTGAAAAGAAGGACAGCGGTGTTTACAAAGGCTGCGACGCTTATCGCGATTTTCGGGAACTGTGCGCGCGTCGTGACATTGATGCAGTTATCGTGGGCACGCCAGATCATTGGCATGCCTTGGCTGTGATGGAAGCGCTGCGCAACGGCAAGGATGTCTATTGCGAGAAACCTATCACTCATCTCTTCGGCGAAGGCCAGGCTATCTACAAGGAGGTCGCCAAGCGGAAGGCGATCTTCCAGACGGGTTCGCAACAGCGGTCCGACCGAAATTTTCGCATTGCCGTGGAAGCGGTTCAAAATGGGCTTTTGGGCAAGATTCAGCATGTCGAGATCGGTCTGCCCACTGGCAATAAAACGGACAAGGAAGGCAGGGTCGGCCTCCCGATTCCCGCCGACCTCGACTACGATCTCTGGTGCGGCCCCAGTCGCTATCTGCCCTTTCATCCGGACCGCCTGCATTGGAATTGGAGATGGTGCTTGGACTACGGCGGCGGACAGCTCATGGACTGGATCGGCCATCATAACGACATCGCTCATTGGGGCCTCGGAATGGACAAGAGCGGACCGACCAAAGTCGAGGCTGTCGGATTTACCTATCCCGAGAAGGGAATGTGGGACAATCCCATCAACTACGAGGTCAAGTGCGAGTTCGAAGGGGGCATCACTTCTTCCCTTTCCAACAAAAACCGGATGGGCACCAAGTGGGTTGGGCAAAACGGTTGGATTTTCGTGGATCGCGGCAAGATTGAAGCCTCCAATGAGGAATGGATTCGTCCCGATTTCAACCGGGGCCCCATCAAGGCCTATGTCTCCGGAGATCATCATGCGAACTTCCTCGAGGGGGTTCGATCCCGCAAGGAATGCATCGCGCCCGCCGAGACCGCCCATCGTTCGATCACGCCGGGCCATCTCGGATACGTTTCCGCCGCCCTGGGTCGAGCCTTGAAGTGGGATCCGAAAAGCGAACAGGTTATCGATGATCCGACCGCCGACAAACTGCTCAAAGCAGTCAACTATCGCGGTGAGTGGAAGTTGGGCTGACGCATGTGAACCGGGAAGTGCGGTTGGGGTTCCTCCAGCAAAACCTGAATCTAGGTTTGCACGGCCCTTAGCCGCAAAGAACCAAAGACGACGAAAAACCGGAACAGATACAGGGTCGGAGAATCGATGGGTTGCACTCTTTTTTCGGCATCTTTCGTATTTTGCGGCTAAGTCTCCCTGCTTTGGCGGGTTCATTCCACACATCCTCGGGGCCGACACCGGGCGCATCCCGCAATCATGTCGGCCCCGGGATAGCCTGCCCTCGCTCCGCCGCGCGCCAGCGACTACTCGGAGCGGCTCCCGACAAACTTCAGGGCTACCTCCCGCTTGTCGGGTTCGCGAAGGTTCGAGCTCAGCTCGAACGAGGCGTGCTCGCCGGAGCCAAAACGCCGCAGAATGAAGGGGCCGTCGCCGAACGGATCGCGGATTTGCCGGAATGCCCCCTCGCCGCCAGACCGAAGGGCAATGGCGGCGCGGAGCATCGCCAGGTGAGCCTCGAGGCGTAGCTCCGTTTGTCGCGCCTTGAGAATGTTTGGCACTAACACTTCCACGAGCGGATTCTTGAGCGCGTCGATCTTTCGCTGAAACTCCGCGTGCTCCCACGCAAGCCTGTCCGGTGTCGCTGACATGATCGGTTCCAGCCAGTCATAAATCGGACGTGCTGCCCTGAAGAGGGCGACCATCTGGTCCAGCGATCGGCCCGCGGGGGCAAGCCCGTCGCGGATTTCCTGATTTAGGATTCGTTCCATCGTCGCACGACATTCTTCAGACGCTTTCGTAGGGTCGCCGCCATACTCCCTCCGCACTCCCTCGAGGCGGGCTATCGTCCAGTCTAGGAACCGCGTTCGTTCCATTGCCATCGCCTGCTTTACGGTCGCCCGGGCTGGGCTGCATCCAGCTGCGCCTCCAGCGACTTCAACGCGGCCGGATCCAATTGCTGAAAATGATCTGCCACCGTCCTCAGCGCCAGGCTCTCGATCGACATGCCGATCATGGTCGGGACCAGAGTCAGCGCCCGCCCCGTGTGACGTCCCAGGATGAGTATGGCCATGGCGTCATCCACAGCTCGCTGATCGCGGCCCGCCTCGACGGCGTAGTGCACCCGAACCGGCACGATCTGGGCCGTCTTCCGCAGGGTCAGCAGGTTTGGGATGTATGCGCCCGGGCCGTCCGCCGGATCCGATCCCCAATCGCACGGCACTCGCATCTGAGCCGCGCGGCGCAGGCATTCAAACATGACATCATACTTGACGACGTGCGGTTCGGCTTCCGCCAGCGCCAGGGTCGGTGGTTCGGCAAACATCCCCTTGTGAATGTCTGTGGGAAGTTCCACTCGCCGATCGAATGCCTGCCAGTAGAGCAAAGCCGGATTAATATCGTCCCGCGGTGCTACCGCGCTCAACTCCCCGGCGGCCCCAGCCGCCGCTAGCTCGGCGCAGAGCAGCACTGCGGAGACCAGCGTAAGTCCCAGAACGTTTCGTTTCGCCCCATCCCAACCGTTTGATTTGAATATAAAGTTCATCCTATTGATGCCATTCGCCTTGTCTGTGCGTGCGCAGAGTGGAAACACCGAGAATCGAGTTTGGTTTCGGAGGTGGTAGAAATACCCGCCTCCGCGCTATAAACTAGTCTCTCGGTATTTCATTCACCGTGTAGTAGGCTTTCTGGTGAAGCAGGCGCTGGCCGTCCGGCGCCGTGATTGCGCCGAGATCGAAATCGTGGATGTGATCCTCCATGATCTTCTCTAGGTGTAACGCTACCGACATCCCGTCGGTTGAGGGAATCGCCCGGGTTACACGCGCCGTGGTGTGGTCCACTTCGGGACTGCCGTAGCCGGCGTGGTACACATGCGTGTAAGTGGTGATTTTATACGACTCCGCTGTCGCGGCGACCTGGCGGTCCACTGGCTTGGTGAAGGTGATGAGGAAGCCCTCCTTCTTGATGTTGATCTCCTGGATCTCGAACGGTACGACGCCATTCCAATCGATGCGTTGGATGGCGAAGGGTGCCGTCCCACGCACGGGCCACTGCCTACTGGTGGTGAAGCCTCCGGCGAACAGTTGTCCTTGGGGCGAGAACTCCACGTTCATGATCCCGGTCGCCAATCCCTCGCGGAAGGGATAGCACGCGCCCTGCCATACCCCATTAATCTGCTCGGTCGTCGCGCGCATGATCAGGCTGAGGCTATAGTCGCCCAGAAAAAGCTGATTCTCGAACGGGCCAAACTTCCCGCCAGTGTTGTTCAGCCGAAAGCCGGAGACGGATCTTCCCATCTTGATGTAAGGAAACTTCACGGCCGGAGGCACGAGTTCCTTGATACGCTTTCTTTCGACGCTCAGGCGCGAATTGTCGTTAGGTTCAACTTCTGGAGCTTTCCTGCCCGGTACGAACGGATACCAGTTGTAACTCGCGGGATGCCCGAGGAAGCCGCCCTCCTTGAGATGTTTGAGCGAACAGCATCCATTCCAGGGTCCCTGGCTTTCGGTGACGAACATCGCGCCCTCCGCATTCCCGCCCACCCCGCCCGGGCTGCGCAGCCCGCTGCAAATCGGGATCATCACTCCTTTGGGGGTCACCTTGACCGCCCAACCCCGGAATAGGTTGTGCGACTCGTAGGATCCGCTGAGGCCCAGCGCCACCCAGATGTTGCCTTCCGGATCGGGCTTGGAGCCGAAGGCGAACTCATGCCCTTCGGCGTAGCCCCAATTGCTCGTCAAGGTGTCGTAGCGGTCCGCGACCTCATCGCCGTCGACATCGGAGATGCGGGTGACCTCGCCCCAGGTGGTGGCGGTCATCGCGCCGTTCCTCCACGAGAGCGCGAAGATTTCATCCTGACCGCTGGCGAACAGGTGGTAGTCCGGCTTCGGTGGAGTCTCGAACGCGCCCTTGACGAAATAGATGTCGCCACGTCGGGTTCCCACCGCCAGCCGTCCATCGGGAAGAACCTCAAAACTGCCCGGCTTCATCGGGACTCCGGCGGGAATCGAGATGTTGACGATGGGGTAATAGTTCGCCTCCTCCGCGGCGGTGCCCCACATCGCGCCTAGTTCTTCCTCGGCGCGGAGCAGTGGGGTGAGGGCCAAGGCCAGAACTGAGAACAACCGGAGATAGTCACCCCAGAGGCGGGATGGGCGCAGAGGGGTAGTGTAAAGGAGCTGAACTTCTTCTCTGCGTCCTTGTCCCGCCTCTGCGGTGTAAGCTCGGGGTGTCACCATTGGTATTCCAGGATGAGTGTGGAGCGACCTTTGGGAACCGTCAGAGGAATCAACACGTCGCCTACTTCACCTTCGCGGACGGTTCCCGTGTGGTCGCTGAGGATCCGAAGACGGAGTTTATCGATGGTGAATGTGCGCTCAGATTGCGCGGTTGGCTTCTTCCCAGCCGCGGCGCGGAAATAGAATGGCGGCTGCTCGGCGGCGGCCTCGAAGCGGAGAATTCGCTTAAAGTACGCCTTGCCGTCCTGGCCTCGCACGTCTTCGAAGAAATCCTCCACCGCGATGTCGCCGTAGCGGTAGAGCAGCGTCGGACGGCGAGCAGCATCAAGACGATAGCCGCCGAACTGGTAGCCGTGATCCTGCGGGAAAGCATGGTTGGCCTTCCCTTTATAGGGCCATTGGTCCTCGAGTGATTTCAAGCGATGAAATGGAATGCCCGGAGGAAGGGAAATGGGGTCCGTTCCGCGCGGGCGGAAATGACCGGGCTCCACGCTGGCGAACTCGCCTTTCCAGAGCTGGCGCAGCGCCATCTCGCCCGCGTCGAACGCCAGGTTGATGCGCTCCGGATAACCCACCCCGATGCCACGATATCCCACCGGACTCTGCCCTCGGCAGATCTCGGTCACATCGCCGACGCGAAGCTCGCTGGATTGCCGCGACAATCCGATCGGCTTCTTGGCGCGTGGTCCGTCCTCCAGAAAGGCCCAGAGCGCCTCGATCTGTTGTCCGGCGTCGCCGTCCAGGATGTTCTTCAATGTGGACTCACCGTCCGGCCAGTAGGTGGGCATGATCACATTCGCGTGAAAGCGGGAAGGTTGACGGAGGTAAAGGTGAAACCAGTTCTTCTTCAGACGACTGGTCACCTGCGCGAGATCGAGCGCGCTCATTTCGCCTGGCTTCTGTCCGTTGAACTCATGGCACGCGATGCAACTTAGCCCCGTGCTGCCCACCATGTCGTGGCCGGCATTCTTCGAGTCCGGAACGCTCGCTACAGGGGGAATCGACGCGCTCTCTAGGGCGTCAACCTTGCCAAACAACTCGACGAGATGGTGAACGTTGGCTTCGCCGAATTGCGGCATGGCGGCGTCAAGGTAGTCTCGCTGCCGCTTTCCGCGCAGCAGCACCTCCGCGAGCCAGTGAGTGGTCAGCTTCGCGCCCACGTGAGTCAGAGGCGGCGGCAGGCGCCCTTGATCGCCGAGTGACGGCTGAGTCCCGGTGAAGAGGGAGTTGCGCTCGGGAGCGATGCCGCCGACGCCGGCCCGTTCGTGGCAGGCGATGCAGTTGAACGTGACAAGTGTCTTGTGAACTTGCTGCTGGTCGTCGAGTTGCAGGTTTTCCACGCGAGGCAATGCCTTGGTGATCCAACCGCGTTGCTCCTCGCTCAGGTCGAAGCGAGGCCAAGCGCCGGAAGCCTTGCTCAGGCATCCACGGCTCGAATCCAGCTTGGCTAGAGCGGTGAACGAGCTGGCCGCAACCTTGAGATCATCATGACAGTTCGCGCAGCCAAGTTTTCCAAACCGTTCCTGTCCGCGCATCGCGAGCTCGGTGTTCACTGGGAGCGGTTCAAAAGCCGGGATGGGTTCCCTGGAAACGGACAGGGCCGACGACGGAATCGTTGCTCGAGCGAACTGCGGGCCTTCCATTTCGAACGAGAACCTAGGTGAGTGGCCGGTGTGGATGTACGTGAGCTGGATGGCATGCCGGCCCGCGTTGAGCTCAGCCGAGCCCTCGAGTTGCTTCACCCCGCGCCGGTCGCTGGGGTCGAGCTGGATGAGTTGCGTGCCGTTCACCGTGAGCGCTCCTCCGTTCATGGTCACGAAGAACCTGTAGCGCCCCGGGTTGGCGAGGTTGATCCAACCTTCGAAGCGAACTGCCGTGTGATGTTGTGGCTTGCCTAGACTTTCCAGTTGGAAATCTTTCACGTGGCCTGCCCGTTCCGGAGTCACGTTTTCGCTCGCTAAGCCCTCCCACACATCGCCGCGATACAGGGTGTACTTCAGATGGCCTGGCACCTGAATGTCCTGCAGCAGGTAATGGGCGATCCGTTCGAGTTCCCGGCCGGGCAGCCGCAGATCTGGCATCCGACCCGATGGTCGGCTGCTGTGCGGTTGACGGAGAAACTCGACCAGACTCCTGAAGCTGTATTTGCGATCCAATGCTCCCAGCGGCACGGAGGCCTGGGTAAGCAACTCCGTTCCTTGATCGTCGCGGGGTGAATGGCAAGCGGCGCATCCGCGGGAATGAAACAGCTTCTTCCCGAGCTGCGCAGCCACGGCATCCGGCGGCTGCAAATTGAACTCTGCTGGCTTCAACGAAAGCAGGAAGTGGGTCAACTCGGTGGCTGTCCGTTTCCTCTCCTCAGAACTCAACTGCGTCAGCACGTCTGGCATCGTGGTGCCTGCCTTGGTCCCCTGCGGATCGTTGATGAACGACTCGAGGTAGTGCGGATTCACCCGGGAGCCGATTTCCGCCAGGCGAGGTGCCTTCTTAGAGCGAGCGAATATGGATGTGTCACCCCGGTGGCAAGCGACACAATTCAACTCTTCGATCAGCACCAGCCCCTTCAGCTGCGGATCGAGCGGGCTGGAAGCCAGGCCGGGAAACACTGTCTCCCCCAAGGCGATCGGAACTGAATAGACCAGCAGGAGGGCACTCAAGCTGATCAACCGACGGATTTCCGCCTTGAGGAGATTTACCGTTCCCAGTCGCGATTCGGAATGGTTTTTCTCGGTGAATAGCATGCCAGTTCTTGAATCTGACGGAATTTAAGGGTGTAGGGCAAGATCTGAGCTTCGGACCCACTGGCGACCCGTTCGCAGTCAGCTGGGAATTTTGGCGGCACCGAGCAAACGGTGCGTCGGTGTACGATACCTAGGGGTAAAGCCCCCTGCTTTCCCATCGTGAACAGTCTCTGGATCACTCCTTTGCCCGAAGGGTTCCGGGACGACTTCGGGTCGCGAGTGAACCATCGGATACCACGCATCGATACGTGCTGCCGATATCCCACAGCGTCGTCTTGGGCGAGGTGTAGCTGGGTGAGGTCGCTTCGGGGATATCGACCCGGTTCTTCTGCCACTGGTAGCGCAGGTTCTGGCCGGTGGCTGAAACTCTGAACGTGGCTGTCTCGGACAGTACGACTGTTGCGTCCTCGGGTTGGGCCGTGATGACCGGTGCCTCGGCCGATGGGCTTGGACAGTCAGCTCGCGAGATCTGATAGGTCACGCCGGACTCAGTGTTAAAAGTGAACTCATCCTCGTTTTGGACGACCGGGACCGACTGCCGATTGTCCGCTCGCGTTACGGTAATGCAGTCTCCGTCGAATGGGCTTTGCAGCGCACACGGATTGCCCCTTTCGCTGAAGATCCGCACTGAGTCAATTGTTTGCGCTGCCGAGCGGTATCTTGCGCCGACGAGAAAAGCACCCACTGCCCGGAGCCCCTTGAATGCCGCGTCCCGTGTTCGGTCCCAGTTGGGAAATACCCTGATGACGCCGTCGTGGCTCTGCAGCAACATGTTGTTGATGGCCTCGATAATCCCTGCGGTTTCGATCCCCCCTCCATCCTTCTGGGACACGACGCCATTGGGTTCGGGTTTCCACTTCTTGATCGCCTCGAGCACGCGATCGGGGCGGTAGCCAGCCCGGACGGCCATAACAAACATCATGCCGAAGTCATTTCCATTTTGCCAACCGCACCAGCGTTGGGGATGAAACATATTCCCCTTGTCGAGGGTGTGGCAGGTCGCGAGTTTGTAGGCAGGCAGGGTTCTATGGCTGATGTTGTCGAAGGTGGTGGTAAACATCACGCCCGTGTTCCGGGCTCCGCCCTGATAGTGCAGGGCTTCCATGATGTCATGGACCGCATCGGGTCTGAAGGTCACTTTGTTCTCCCAGGCCTGCAGTGGATACTCGCTCAAGTTGTCCAGAATGTCCTGCCAGTGGGCTCGTCGGTTCGCGTCCCGTCCGAGATGCACGCTTGCCGCGATGATCTCACGGTAGAGAAATCGCATGGCTCCGAGACTGAACATGTCATTTTTCGCGAACCAGTTCGCCCCTTCGTGTACCGAGCCGTAGACGTCGTAACGCCCGTTGACCGGCTTGCCGATGTAATCGTCGAAGAAATCCGTGACCTCCTGCATGAGTGGATAACAAGTCTCGGACAGGAAGGAGCGGTCCTGGCCATACTTCCACTTCCAGACGAGGGGCAGTATGCCAAAGACCGCATTGGTGGCCATGCAGCAATCCTCACTCCCATTGGTGCCCCCTCCGGTGGATGGCGTGCCGTGGGCCGTGAATGACCCTTCAAACTGAACACCTCGACAATTTGCAGGCATCCGGGCGGCGATTTCCGGAGAGACCCACCGGTTGGCGACACGTTTTCTGGCCGTGTTCTCCGCATAGTATTTGATCGTCTGGATATAGGGATCGACCAGATCGATGTGGTTGGCGGCGAAGGTCCCATAGTAGGGATTCTGGGCATTGTAGTTCATACCCAGATTCCCGAACCACTTCATATCGTCGGTCCGGTTCCAAGGACCCCAATGCCCGGGTGCTTTGCCGGGACCATTGTCGCTGCCGCTTCGTGCGGCGGAACCGATCATGTAGAGGTGGTTATACCAGTAGCGCTGCACCTCATCGTCCAAGTGGATATAAGATCGTAGCCAGAACTGTTTCCACCAGGCTCGGTTCTGAGCGGAGAGATCGGCCACACCCACTTCCGTCGTATCCCGAGCGGAGGCCAACACCGCCGCGAGGGGAGAAGGGGCATTCTTTGTGTGTTCGGCTTGAAGGAAAAGTCTCACGATTCCGCCGTTGGCGGGCAGGGTGAAGGTCAACCTGGAATAGTTGCGGTCGTCGGTGGTTGCCAGGCTCGTTGCGCCCAAGACCCGGGCGGCTACTGCGCCCTTCACATAAAAAGGCGCGCCTTCGGCGTTAGGTTCCTTGGTGACCCAGATCACCTCGCCGGAGGTGCCCGCGCTTTTGGCGACATACTGATTGCCAACAATCGAGAGGGTGGCCTGCAGCCGTACGTCGGCACCCCCGTTGGTAGACAACTCCAACACCAGCGCGTTGCTGGATGCGGACAGATAGGCTCTCGTCAGGACCGGAGCCCCTGCCATGGTGCAATCGGCCCGAATCTCTGCGTTTCTCAGGTCCTGGGTGACGCGATAAGCGCTCCCTGATTCCATGCCGGACGCTGCTTCGATCGTCCAGATCGCGAGGTTCAGGATGTGTTGCTTGTATGGCCCGGGGGCCGGGTCGTCGCCACCGCGAAACCCTACTACGTCATTCCCCGCATGAAATCCGTTCTTCCCCAAATAGTATTTCAGGGAGTGCCTCGTGCCGCCGAGATGGGCTCCGAAGTCGCCGTTGCCCAGGTAACCGCCCTTCATCAACGTTCGGCAGGTGGCGTCATCCCAGGGTTCGCTGTAGGTGGAGGAGGCGCTGTCGAGCAGCACCGAGATCGTCTCCCAATCCGACGCATCAGGCATCGACCCAGGTTGCCCGGATGATCGGGAGCGGGGCAGTAAACTCTGACTGGCGTCCGCGCCGACGACTTCCGGCGCGAGACACACAGCGGTGCATGCTTGCCCGACAACCTGGAGAAAGGTTCTTCTTTCCATAACGGTCCGAGAGTTTGAGCCTAATCAACCCGTGTGAGTGGTGGTTTACTGGACTGCGGCTGGCGCTTGGAAATTCAGTTCGCTGTTCATTTAACGCCAGCTGACCTTCCTCAATCGGGGGGGGTAAAGTGGGTGAGATCAGGGGATCCCGACTTCGTCGTGGGGACAAAAGCGGCAGAGGCCTGCCGCACTCCAAATGGTCAAGCGCGCCGCGAAGCGTCTTGGAGTTGAACGCGAAGCGGTCCGATGAGGGTTATAGTTCCATAGTCCTGCAGCCCTCTACAGCTTTTCGGCACTCGACGGAGTCGGGTGATCTCACCCACCTTAAATCATACCCCGAAGTCGTCCTATTCCACCTTTCCCCTTTCTTGTCGGCGCTAGGGCGGCTATCAATCAGCCCATGAACATCCCGCATCTCACATCCAGAGCCTGCCAAGATGACACTCCCAATCGCCGCCAGTTCCTTCGGACTGCCGCTGTGGCCGCCGGGGGAATCGCCTTGGCCGGCCCATCGTCCTTCAACCTGGCCCGCGCTGGCGAGCCTGGAGCCAACAGTCGATTGCGCCTCGGGGTGATTGGCTGTGGGGGGCAAGGAGGTGGCGACCTGGATGCCTTCCTGCGCAATCCAGAGGTGGACTGTGTCATCATCGCCGATGTCGACGACGCGCGGGCTGCCAAGGGAGCGGAGATCGTGGCCAAACATCGGAAGACCAAGCCGGACACCGTCCGCGATTTCCGACGCGTGCTCGACCGCAAGGACGTTGACATCGTGCTGGTGGCGACGCCTGACCACTGGCACGCCCTTCCTACCGTCATGGCCTGCCAGGCCGGCAAGGATGTGTATGTGGAAAAGCCGCTGGCCTCGACCATCGACGAAGGGCGGGCCATCGTTACGGCTGCTCAGAAGCACCAGCGCATCGTGCAGATGGGATCTCAGTGGAAGAGCTGCCAGCACATCATTGATGCGGCGGAATTTGTGAAGTCCGGCCGACTGGGGAAAGTCAGCATGGTTCGAGCTTGGGCCTGGCTGGATTGGCAACCAGAGATCGGGCGTCCTGCGGACAGCGCGCCGCCGTCTGGCGTAGACTATGACTTGTGGCTCGGGCCGGCTCCGAAACGCCCCTTCAATCAGAACCGGTTCCATTACAACTTCCGCTGGTTCTGGGATTACGCCGGCGGGTTGATGACCGACTGGGGCGTGCACCTCATCAACATGGCCATGATGGGTATGCCTGTGGTTTCGCCCAAGACGGTGTGTTCGAGCGGGGGCACTTACGTCCAGACTGACATGAGAGACACGCCGGATTCGCAGATAGCGTTGTATGAGTTTCCGGACTTTATGCTCCAGTGGGAACACAAGAGCGGCGTGGGCTTGGGCATGAATGGCCGTTCCTGGGGTGTTTCTTGGAGCGGCACCGAAGGTACCGTTCTCATGAACGACGAGGGGTGGCAACTCTTAGTGGAACGGCGCAAGGCCAATCTCGAGCCCTTCAAACGTCCCAGCACTGGCAACGCTCATCCGGCGCACGTGCGCAATTTCCTGGACTGCGTCCGGTCGCGTCAACGTCCCGTGCTCGACGCTGAACTCGGACACCATGTCTCCACCCTCGCGCATCTGGGCAATATTGCGTTTCGCTCGGAGACCAAACTGGTTTGGGATGCCGCAAAGGAGCGGGTGACCAACAGCCCTGAGGCGGACCGCCTCGTCGGCGTCAAATATCGGAAGCCCTGGAAGCTGCCCTATTCGCACCGAGCGTGAACGAGTCACTCTCCATTAAACATCCGTCCATCGCCTTTGCCGCATCGCCATGAAACGACTGCTCCTCTCTCTCGCCGCCCTGGTCATGCTGGCCGCTCCGCTTGCCGCCGCCGTCCGACTGCCGGCGGTCATCGGCTCGCACATGGTTTTGCAGCGCGGGCCTAAGGCCGCCCTCTGGGGGTGGGCCGCACCGGCCGAGGCCGTCACGGTGTCGGTCAGTTGGTCCACCGACACCTGGAAAACGACCGCATCCAACGGCGGGCGTTGGTCCACCGAGATCGAGACCCCGCAGGCAGCGGGTCCGCATACGATCCGCATCCGTGGAGGGAACGAAATCGTGCTCGAGGACGTGCTGATAGGCGAGGTGTGGGTCTGTAGTGGTCAGAGCAATATGGAATGGTCGGGCGATCAGGGTTTGGCTCAGTGCAAGGAGGAGGCTCCACACGCCACGAACTCCATGATCCGGTTCTTCTACATTCCCAAGGCTACCTCTGCGACGCCGCAGGATCATGTGTCGGCCCGTTGGGTCGTTTGTTCGCCCGAGGAGATGTTGCACTTCAGCGCGGTCGGGTATTTCTTCGGCAAGCTCCTCAACGATAAGCTCGGGGTGCCCGTGGGGCTCATCAACAGTAACTGGGGCGGCACCCCGGCCGAGGTGTGGACGCCGCGCGAGATCGTCGAGGAAGATCCGGACCTGCGGGCCGCGGCGGCGAAGCTCAAGCCGTTCGCCTGGTGGCCTCATGAGCCGGGGGTGGCCTTCAACGCGATGATCCACCCCATCACCCTGTTCCGGATCGCGGGGGTTATTTGGTACCAGGGCGAGAGCAACGTCCCGACCCACGACACTTACCGCAAGCTCTTCACCCGGATGATCGACGGTTGGCGCACGGCGTGGAAGGCTGAACTGCCCTTCTACTTCGCGCAGATCGCCCCTTACACTTACGATGACCCGACCCGGGCGGCCTTCCTGCGCGAGGCGCAGACCCAGGCGGCCGCGCACCCCAAGACGGGCATGGTGGTGACCAGCGACCTGGTCGATAACGTGAAGGACATCCATCCGCAGATGAAGCGCGAGGTAGCCGCTCGGCTGGCCCGTTACGCCTTGGCCGAGACCTATGCCGTCCCGGGGTCTGAACACCGGAGCCCCACCTATCGCTCGCATCGTGTGGAGGGATCCTCCATCCGCGTGGAGTTCAATCCGGTTCCGACCACGCTGGTCTCGCGCGGCGGACCGCCCACGCACTTCAAGGTGGCCGGTTCCGACGGCCGATTCGTCGAAGCTCAGGCCGTGATCGACGGCAAGTCGGTGGTCGTCTCCAGTCCGGAGGTGCCCAGTCCGGTCGCCGTCCGCTTCGCGTTCACCTGCGACGCGATCCCCAACCTGTTCACGGCCGAGGGATTGCCGGTGAACCTGTTCCGCACCGACCGCTGAGCGGGGGATTTCTTAGTAGGTCGCCAGACGGTAGTACACTGCTCCGACTTCCGGATTCATGGGTATGACTGCGGTGTTCAAACCGCCTCCAACGTGATCGTGATAGGGTCCGAGAATGTTGTTGGTGCTGGACTGCAACTTGTAGACGCCGCCCCATGAGAGGTTGAGAGTGCTGCCGGACTGCACCACGGCGATGGTCGCTGGTGCAAAGCCCGTGACGGTGATCGTGCCGGTGCTGTTGGGATCAATGCCGGCAGTTCCTGCGCCATAAGTGCCGTTGGGTTGTTGAACTCCGTCGATCCACAACTGACGGCAAAGGGCGTCGCCTTCGTAGCTCAGTTTCAACACGCCAGGTCCGAACGCCCCGGTCGTTGTGATACGGTAGGCGCTGTTCGCACTAATCGCGGTCAGACCTTGCACATCCAAGGTGCCGCTTTCGATGGAGGTGTCCCCGCTGTAAGTCGCCACGCAGTCATTGCGCAGCCCCTGGGTGCATCCGGTAACACGGGTGGTGGTGACTTCGAGAGTGGTGATGTTGGATTGCACCAGGTCGTACGGCTGGGTGTTGATCTTTCTCAAGGCGAGAATGCCGCCCACGCCCGGGTTGTCCATGAGTTGGTAGGGAGCGTTCCGACCGGCTTGTTCATTCCCGTAGCCCACCGTCAGGGTGGAAACGGTTCCGACCGCGCTATTGTAGATTTTCGCGCCCGGTTGTCCGGCCGTCATCAGCGCGATGGTTTGATCACGCCCATTAAGATCGAGAGCGGAACCATTTTGAATTCGCAAGGGGCCAGTGAGACTTCCAGTGAGCGTCGGGATGCCCAGGCTATGGTTGCCCGCCAGCTTGACAATGGTGCCTCCGTCAATGCGGGTGGATCCCGAGTAGGTGTTGTCGCCTGCCAGGGTCCAGGTGGAGCCAGCGGTTCCCGAGATGCTGACGATGCCGATCTGGTAGCCTGGCCCTTGCGGTGTGGCGCCAGCGGCGAAATTGTCACCAACAAGCACCCCATTGTTGCCGTCGGCGATTACACCAGAGAAGGTGTGGTCCAGGCCATCCATGATGACATTCAGTCCCGCTTGAACGCTCGAACCGTTGTTGACGATCAATCCAAAACCTTCTGGAACCCGGATCACTTCGTTCTTCGGGTCATTGTTGAGATCCAGTGTGCCGCCGGTCATGACCATTCGTGTCCCCAGGATCCGGGCTCCAATTTGTTCACCGGGCGCCGATACCCATTGGCTGGCGAGGGGTGCGGAGTCGTCGAAGGTCGTGCCGAATTTTAGAGTGGCGCCGGTGTCCAAGGCTTCGATGCTGTCCACGGCGTGAGGGCTTCCCGCGGTGGCTCCGTTGCCTGCACCGGCCGCCTGGAGGATCAGCGTGCCGCTCCGGATGTAGGTGCCGCCGGTGTAATGGTTGGCATCCGGGACGGAGGCGTCGCCGGCGAGCAGGATCGTTTTGGACCCTTGAATCACTAGACCGTTCTCCCCCACAATGCTCGCTGCAATCGTCACGTCCTCGGTGGCCGTCAAGGTCGGGCTCGCGCCGGCCAGGGTCAGAGCGTTGCCATTCCCCTCAAGGGTGTAACCAGCCGCAGTAAAGTTCAGGCGCTGAGCGGTGATGGGGCCGCCGAGCATGACGGTACCCGCTCCCGTCGGTCCGAAGATCGCATCGTCGCCATCAGACCAGATCGTCGGCAAGGTCCAGTTGGCGCTGGCCAGATCCCACAGGGAATTGGCCGAACTGTTATTCCATAAGTTCTCGGCGGCGCGCGTTTGCCAAGGTGTGACGGCTGCCAGCATCATGCTGACCGCTAGAACAGTAGTGCAGGGTTTCATAGTTTTGAAGGGGAGGTGCTTCTGTGCAGGGCTGCTGTTGAGTGATCGACTGGAACAAGCTTCTTCACGGGGATGTCTGACTTTGAACGTTCCAGGGTGGTTTTGCAAGCCCGATGGGTAGTTCTTATTTTGGAATTGAGATGGGCGATGCTCGATCGGTTTGGAGGGACGTAACCATTTTGGCACATGAAATCCGTTCCCAGGGACGCGGCAGTATGGCAGTTTCAGCATGATGCAACGAAGTATCAGCGGACTACTGCTGGGGCTCGGATGCCTCGTGTATCTGAGTGCGGCGCGGGGTGAGATGCTACTCAGCCCGTGGGTGCCGGCTTTCAAGGGAATTGACCACTCGGTTGGAACGAACATCGCTGACATCACTATCCCGCGACGACAGGTGGCCCATTGCTTTCGGGTCGATCTACAGGATCCCGATGTCCGGCTTTTTACCACGCCTCCCGCACCGAACTATGTGAGTGGAACCCGCGAAACGCTCTTCCTCAGCGTGAGCAATTTTCTCAAGGAACAAAAACTTGCCGTTGCTTCCAATTGCAATTTCTACGACTCGAATAGTGGAACCGATGTCGGCTCCGAGGGTGTCCCGGGATGGGTTTACGGCTTGCAGGTCTGCACCGGGGCGGTCGTCTCTCTGCCGGAATCGGGTCCCGACTCTAACGGCCGCCACGCTGCCATCCTATTCACCACCAACAACCAACCGATCGTCGCCTTCCACAACCGCCCCCCGGGAGCCAGTCTCGAGGGGATCTACACGGCCGTATCGGGGTACTATCCCATTCTGAGTAACGGGGTGAACATCGGTGCCGTGGCTCGGAGCGCTTATCCCGACAGCTCCATCCATGATCCCCAGCCGCGCACGGTTTTCGGAGTCTCTGGTGACAAACGATACCTCTTCGTCATGACCATCGATGGAAGGCAGTCGGGCTATAGTGAGGGCGCCCTGGATGCCGAATCCGCCGCGTGGATGATCCAGTTTGGTGCTGCCGATGCGATCAACATGGACGGCGGGGGATCCGTCGCGCTGTATCGGTCCGATTGCGAGGGAAATCCCATGGCAGTCAACCACTCAAGCTACGTGGGATCTCGGGGCCGCGAGCGTTACATCGGAAGCCATTTTGGGGTCGCGGCTCCCCCTTACCACCGCGGCCTGCTGGATCTGGATGTGGATATTGGCGGAGGCACGGCGACATTGACCTGGCGCACCGCCGCTCCGGCCTCGACCGAGGTGGACTATGGACTGACATCCGCCTACGGAAGCTCGCATCGATCGGAGATCCGTCTGATGACGCGACATGTCGTCACCCTTCGCGATCTTGCCCCCGATCGTTTCTACTACTTTCGAGCGCGCTCGGTCTCAACGAGAGAGACCAATGAAGTGGCCTGCCGCTTCCACAATTCCAGTTCTGCCGGCTGGCAGGCGACGCCGGTGTTCGGCATGACTCAGGTCTGGACCTATACCACCAACAACCTTGACGCGGTGGACTGGACCGCGCCGACCCATTCCGAGGACGACTGGCTCGGCTCCGGTTCGGGGCTGTTATACGTCGAGGACGCGGCCAATCCGGTATCCCCAAAAAGCACATTGCTCCCACCCGGGATCGGGGGACGGCTCCCTGTTACCTATTACTTCCGAACCCGGTTCCCATTCGAGGGCGAGCGGTCCGGTGTTTCCCTGGTGTTTTCGAACTTCCTCGACGATGGAGCGGTGTTTTACCTCAACGGAAGGGAGATTCACCGGCTGCACCTGACATCGTCGATGGTGGTATCGAATCAAACGTTGGCGACGAGTTACGGATGCGGTGGCGATGCAACGCCAGACTGTCCCCAAGTGTTTACAGTTGAGCCTGGGCTTCTCGAAGGATTATTGGCCGCTGAGAATGTGCTCGCGGTGGAGGTCCACAACTACAGTCGCGGCAGCCCTGACATCGTGTTTGGTTGCGCGTTGAGCGCGCTCCGGCCTCAGGCCTTACCTCCGCTGCTGCGCGCGGTGGTGGACGGCGCGGGCGTTGTGCTTTACTGGAACGGTCAAGGATACACCCTCCAGCGATTGAAAACCATCGCGAACAATCCGGAAGCTTGGGAAGACCTTCCCGGGAACGCGACGATTAGCCCGCAGTTCATCCCATTCGAGGACACGGCCTTTTTTCGGCTGCGCGGTCCATGAGATTGCCCATAATCCTTCTATCAGCCGCAGAAAAAGACTCGCTGGTAACTCTCCGAGCCGCTAGGGTGCAGAGATGGGTATATCTTACTCTCGTCCGGCTTATCCGTGGCTCTTGGCCTTGCTAGCCGTTGTCCTGCCGGTGACGACGGTTTTGGCTCAGGCACCCTCCCTGCAACGAGTGACCCTCGCCGCCAGCAGCGTGGACATAACCACCGGCAGTCCGAAGATTGGCGTTGAGATTCAGTTCACGG
The DNA here is from genome assembly GCA_016793885.1 of Verrucomicrobiales bacterium. Lineage (NCBI taxonomy): Bacteria > Pseudomonadati > Verrucomicrobiota > Verrucomicrobiia > Verrucomicrobiales > Verrucomicrobiales bacterium. The sequence goes on along the minus strand of JAEUHE010000183.1, from coordinate 37,163 downwards.
CTCCTGGTCTGCTCAAACTGGCCTACGTGAATTTCGTCAATGCGGCCGGTGACAAAGTGGTTAGCTTCGTGGATCTGGGTTATCCAGCACCCATTCCTTCCTACTCGGGCAGCACCTTCTCCCGGGAGATCTTCCTCGCCCAGGGACGGGCGCCCGGGGAGTGGCAGGTAATGGTAGAATTGACGGATCAAAACAACGTGAAGACCGTTTACGGCGGCCCGGGCAATCCCGCGCTCCCTGCGGGCTCCACGAGTTCGGTCACCTTTGTGAATTCCGGGGTGGCCGATACCCAGTGGCCGGTGCTCATCTCCGGATCGGTTACTCCCAATCCAGTGACTTCGGGCGGCACGGAGCAGGACCTGGTCGTCACCGTGCAAGCCTCCGACGATCGCGAACTGCAGGACATTCGGGTGGGCCTGGTTCCTCCCACGGGCTCGGTGCAATACCACTCCCTTAACGCCTCCACGATCATTTCCGGCAACCGACAGTCGGGCACCTGGCGCCGAACCGTGAAGCTCCCCCCCTTCTCCCCGGCGGGAGAGTGGAGAATTCGCTATGAGGTTTTCGACCGCTCCAACCGAGGGCGGACCTACGTTCAAGGCAGCGGGCTTGTGCCGCCGCCGGCCGCTCAGCCCACGCTCACCGTGGTGAATACGGGATCCGCTGACACGTCGGGGCCGGTGGTCACCGCGATTTCGTTCTCGCGCAGCTCGGTGAATGTGACTGCGGCTTCGCAGCAGGTCATTGCCACGGTCACCGTCCACGATACTCCTTCCGGCCTGAGAGGCGCCCGGCTGTTTCTGATCAATGCGCGGGGCGAGAACACCCTCGACATCCCGTTTTTCTCCGGCAGTCCACCCTACCCGGCCACTCCGGTGGAAGAGACCATCGGAGCTACGGTGCCGCGTTACATCGCTCCCGGGACCTATCGCTGGAGGGTAGTCAGCCTGGATGGTCAGGCACGCGAGTCTGTTTATGGATTTGGAGGTCTGCCATTTCCCGGAGGCGTTTCCGATGAGCTTACGGTGCAAAACACGGGGCCGGTAGAAGCGGCGAGGCCGGTACTGATGTCGAACACGTTGTCACCGCTGGAGATCAGACCCGTCGAATTCACCTCCGTGCCCGTTACGATCACCGCGCGGGTCACCGACGACGTGGGGGTGAGTAAGGTGGAGCTTCGATTCCAGGATTCCGACCGCCCCTCCTCCCAGAGAACTCGCTTCATGACCCGCACTGCCGGAACGGCTCAGGACGGCACGTGGAGCACCACCTTCAATGTGGGTACCGATTACCAGGAAGGGACGTATCGGTTTGGATTTGCTGTCTATGACGCCGCGTCGATTTTCCCGGTGGAATATGGTGCTTACGGCGGTGCCCTCGCGCTGCCGCTGCCCGTGGGGAGCCCTACGCAACTCACCATTCTCAGTTACCACAGCGAGGGTCACGCTTACAGCGTCTGGCGGGGGCAGTACCCGTCCCTGGCTGGGCCGTCCGGCGAGCCCAACGCAGATCCAGACGGGGACAGCTTCGTCAATGTTGTGGAGTTCCTCTGCGGCACGAATCCCCTTCTGAACAGCTCCGCGGGCGGCACCGATCCCGCCGCCGCGCGGGCTCCGCGACTGGCACCGAAGAAGGGTTACCTCCGAATGGAATACCGTCTCAGCGCCGCGAATGCCGCCCTGGGCACCGGGAACGCCTATCGCCTCGAACCTCAGGCGACGCCCTCCCTAACAAAAACCCCGTGGACTCAGAATGTACCCCAGGGCAAGGTCTCCAATACCGACCTCTATTGGGCGGAATTGCCGATGGGAGTGCCTGAGCTTTTCATGCGCCTACGCGTCAGGCCTTGAAAATAGCGTCCCCACCCCATTCACAAGTAATCCCAACTGGGTTGAAGCTCTGATCTAGGGAGCCGTTCGGTTTTAGTCGTGCGAGGAACCGTGATCCAGCCTCGCCCTGTAGACTTCAGTAGCCCCCGACAACAATCCTCCCGTCCGGCTGGACGGCGAGCGGCCGGAAGAATTGGTACACGAAGTTTTCAGGCAGTTGAGCTTGAAAATTTGTGTCAAGAGAGCCGGGCGTCTGCGCTGGTAACCTTGTAATCCCCCAAAGCCCTGGTGGACGGTACAGGGAAGGCGGTGTCTTGCCCTGAGCATTACCCGCATCTTTTCGGTCTGCAGACCCGATTGCCGCGCCGTATCCCGAAGGGATTCCGCCGCAAAGCCCAGGGTCGGCGTGAGGCACGAGCGCCTACCCTGGGTGAGTTGTGCGTATTCGGACAACCCCAAGGTGGGTTGCGGATCAGACTTCAGACTAGAAACGCCAACGGTGACCACGGATTTCTCGGATGACACGGATGGAAAAGCATGGGCACTTTCCACCTGAAGATCGCCATTACCCATCGATCAATTCAGGAACCTGGTTTATAATCCGTGTCATCCGAGAAATCCGTGGTTCACCCCATGCCGGCTCTCGGGTCTATCCCGGCTCTCGAACGAGCGGGTGAAAATTCGCAACTCACCTTGGGGTTGGATTAGATGGGGCTTTTTCCCAGGGTAGCTCGTGCCTCGCAACCCTGGGCTTGGAGGCGTTATCCCGTTGGGATAGGGGTCGAATATCTTCTGAACTTGTGGGCAATGCTGAGGTCGTGCCACCGCGCTCCATAGGGCTGCCCCGCGTCCAACCTGGCTCATGGCACTAGGCGGAAAATCATGCGGGCCTCCGATGTCGAGTTGGTGACGGCCCATTTCCCACGCGTCAAGATGGGTGTGATCGGCACCGGCTTCCAATCAGGTGCTTCAACGCTGGTTGCTGCCTCGAGCACGAACTGTCCGGCGGACGCCGGCCAAACGAGACGGGCCGCCGACTCGAGTCGCGTGATGGCAAGCTCGGGCTTGGTGAGGTGTTGTTCCAGTAGAAGGCGATCGGTTTCGCCTAACGCTCCTTTGAAGATAATCAGGTCGCTCAGTCGGCCGTTGAAGTTGAAGCCATCCGGATTGAAAGCTCCGATGAAAATAACGGGGTTCGCTGGGACGTTGTAGTTGGGAGTGCCGGGAATTCCCAAGTTGAACCCATCCGCGTAGGCTTGATGAGTGCGCCCATTATAGATAGTCGACCACACCGTGGTGGCGTTGTCGATCACATTGACGTTCACCGTGCCCCGATGGGTGGTGGAACCATCGTACAACTCGACTGCGGGCACGCCCGACGCGACCTGACGTTGATGATTGAGCTCATTTCCGATGTTGTAGACATAGTTGCCCTGACCTTGGAACGGAGCTGGAGTGGAGTGGGAGCCTTTCCAAAGGATGGTATAGGCAGTGCCCGCTGTCACGACCAGCCTGCCCTGGAGCTGGCGGCTGGTGCTTCCATCCGTCGATGAGAAGGCCAACTTGCCCGACCCATCGGAGGTGATGAAGTCGAGCCCGGAACCGCTCTGGGTGACTACCATGGACGCGAGGGGCATCCCATTGCCGTCGACCGGCGTCCAGGAAAGCACGCGATGAGAGCCGTCGGTCAGAATGCCGACTCGGCCATCATAGTAGGCGACGAGCAAGCTGCGGGCCTCTGATGACAGCGCGGGTACGTCTTCGAAGAGCGCAGCCCCGGAAGCCACAGTGCCAAGAATTGACGCGGTGCATACCAGTGAGGTTGTGAAGTTCCCAAGTCCCAATCTGAATAATAAGCGCTTGTACAACATACGTCATGAACAGCCTAGGTTAGCCCTGCGAGTGTATCCTGGAATCCTTCGTGCCAAGAGATCGGCACCCAGCTCCGGAACCGAGCATGTATAGTTCATCCGCCGCTACTCCGAAAGCCCAAAGTTCGGATCACATCAAAGGGGGTATCTCGAACCGGTGATGATTGGGGCCTGCCTCGACTTGACGCTCATGGCATCGCTCGAGGTGTGGTGCAGATGTGATCAGGTGACAGGTGCCCAGCCGAGTTGTGATCGCCTCGAGCCCCTCAGCTGCCCATGCTCGGTCCATCAAACCACTCTTGATGTGGCGGCGCAGAGTCCTGGGTCCAGAGAATTTCACCGAATCTTTGGAACTCCTAAATTCGCGAGGAACTCCACTAAATCGCGTATCTCGGCCTTGGTCAAAAACTCCGCCATATTTGTTGGCATCGAGGAGAGACCCTCCCGGCGCCCGACAATATGATCCTTGGGTACTCGGACTTTGTTTCCACTCAAATCCACCAGTTCTAGCGCTTCGGCCCCTTCGCTCTTCAACACTCCTGTGACGCTCTCCTGGTCCTTAAGGGTTAGTTCGACGTTGGCATAGCCTGGAACAATCGTGCGGTTCGGATCCAGGAGTGATTCCAATATCTGTTCCCGATTGGCTCGCTTGCCCAGTGCCGACAAGTCGGGGCCAACTTCGCCTCCGGTTCTCTCTGCAACGTGGCAGCGCACGCATTGCGCCTGCGCTTTCTCGAAGAAAAGCTTTCGTCCCCGGCCCGCGTCCCCTCCGGCCAGCGTCTCCCGATACCCCGCCAGTGGATCCGTGGGGGAGAGACCCCGCGCGCGCGATGCCAGTCGTGTCTTTAGTTCTGAGGTTTTTCGTTCTTCCATTGCCGTCAAGAGTTCCAGATGCAGCTCGGGCGGCAGCTCTCCTTTCTCCATCTTCTCAAAAAGGGAGATCAGGACCTCATCCGCTCGCGATACCGGCAATGCGGTTAAGGCCGTCAGGGCGCTTTGCTGAACGCGAATGGAGGAACTCCTTAACGACTTTTCCAATAATTCAACGGCTTTGTCGGGGGCTATCTTGGGGATCAGTCGGCTGGCCTCGGCCTGCACCGCCGCATGGGGAGCTTCCGTCGCCAGCATCACCGCCTCGGTCAAACGCCTGCTCCCCAGCTGCTCCAACGCTTTCAACGCCGCCACTTTCAGTTCCGGCGGACGTCCCGCGGCCTGCACCGCGTCAAAGAGCGCCTCGCTGGCTTCGTTCACACCGTGCTCGCCGGCAAATCGCGCTGCTGCAACCGCAATTTCCGCGGTTTGACGCAACAGGCTCCCCACCGACCCTTGAAGCGCTTCCCGGGCAATTCGTCCTGGACGCGGGGGCAAGGGCCGCCAAATCCCCAGGTAGGAGTCGCGACCTGAAGGCTTGGCCCAGCGCGTCAACAAATCAATGGCTTCCTCTCGTAAACCGGACGTCAACTCCGCGTCAGTGGCGATGCGGGCTAATGCTTGCGCGTGTTCCGCCTCGCCTAGTCGGTAGTTGGCGCTGATGACGCGGCGCATCAGCGCGCTGCTATCGTCTCCCACGCGAGCCAAGCCCCCCTTCGCGCTATCCCATAATCCCGCCAAAGCCGGCAGCGCCGGAGTAATCGGCATGTCGTAGATGGCCCGTGCAGCCTCCACCACGATGAGCGGATCCGAGTCGCCCAAGAACTCCGAGACACCAGGGTGCTGCAGGCGGCGTAGTGCCAACAACACGCCCATCCGCTCCGCGCCCGAAGCGCCGCGAACTGCCGATAAAAGTTTCTCCGGCGTTCCCATCCCAGCCAGACCCATCACGCCTGCGTGGCGGAGGTATGGATCGTTTCCCGTGTTCTCCCGCAGCATACCCAGGAGCGGGCCGATGGCTTCGATTCGCCCCAGTTTTCCCAAACTCAGCGCCGCGAAGAATCGCACTCGAGGATTCTCATCCTTCAACCGCGCCGCCAGCGCTTCGAATGCCGCAAGACAGCGGGCTTCACCCAACACCTTGGCTGCCTGCGCCCGCACCTCCGGATCCCGATCGCTCAAAACCCCAGTGAGCGGCGTGGCGGCCGAGGCCGCCTTGCGCGCCAGTTGTCCAACGCCCCAGATGGCGTGCAGCCGGGCCAGTCGATGCGACGAGTCTTGAAGCACCCGCGTCAACACAGTTGCCGCTCCCCGTTCCGCCAGCGCAAACTGCGCCTCCAACCGAACACGCATGTCCGAGTGGGCTAACAACTTCTCCAATTCCGTTTCGGATCGCGACTCGAAACCCGCCGCAAACAGCGCCTTCGTCTCCATCACCGCGGCGTCCGTTCGCCGCGCCCGATCAAATACCCGATACACGCGACCTCGATTGACTGAAGGCGGCGCGCCGTCCATCTCCGACACGTACAAACAGCCGTCCGGTCCGAACTCCACGTCCGTCGGCACCGATCCCTTCAAGAAATTCTCCACCAGCCCCATTCCAAACCCCGCGCCTTGGGTCTGCACCGTAAAGCGAAACAGCGTGCTTGCTGAGGGGCTATAGCGATAATCACAAAGAAAGAACGATCCCCGATACTCGTCCCCAAAACCCAATCCAGGATAATACTCCAGCCCCGACGGCCCGGACGCCAAATGCCCAATGGGCGGAATTAAATACGCCGCCTGCCCCGAGAATGGGAGATGCCATAACCGTTCGGCGTTCCATGGCCGGTTGGCCGGAGGGATAAACTGATACCCAATCCGCCAGCCGCTGTCCCCGCCCTCCACGATGTAAACCACCCGCGCTTTGTCACCCCCATCGGCGTTGTTGTCGCCGGTGAACAAGTTGCCAAACTCATCAAAGGCCAAATCCTGCGGGTTGCGCAATCCGATGGCAAAGACCTCCAATTCAGATCCGTCCGGATTGCAGCGCAGCGCCGTGCCAGTATCCGGGTAAGGAAACGTTTTTCCTTCATGAACTACATGCATTCCCCGATCCGCCATCGTGAAATAGATCTTTCCGTCCGGCCCCATCTCTAATCCGTGGAGGTCGTGGGCCGTGTAACCAATATGAACGCCATACCCATGGTGCAGACTCTTCCGGTCATCAGCCCGCCCATCCCCATCTTTATCCTCCAACAGCCACAAGTCCGGCACGCACGCGAAATAGACTTTCCCTCGTCGCGCCATCACATCAGCCCCCAACCCTGCCGCGATGTCGTTGAACCCATCCGCAAACACCGTGGACCGGTCTGCCCGCCCGTCCCCATCCGTGTCTACCAACATCCGCACCCGCTCGTGCTCCCGAGTGTAAAGGCTGATGTCCGGGGCGAGACGGCGCGTGAAGGCAACACGATCTTCCACGGTCCGCGCCGCCAGATCGTCCTCCAGCCACTCAAAGTGTCCTCGCACCGACGTCCCATGCCGGAAGGTTTCCGCCGCGTAAACCGCGCCCTTTTCATCCACTGCAATCCCCACTGGACTCGACACCATCGGTTCTGCGGCGAACAACTCAATGCCAAAACCCTCCGGCAACTTCATCGCTCGCATCGCTTTTTCGGGGGCATCGGACGCCGGTTCAATCTTTGGATTAAACGCCGCGGGCTCGGCCGCTGGAACCCAAACGGTCGCTGCCAGGCTGATCGCAAAAACACAGAGGCGCCAGGGACGTGTCATATTCATAGCCTGTAACAGGTCTGCTCAAGCTCGGACAAGGAAATCTCAAGCTCGCTCGTGACTTGTGCGAATGCGGGAATTGCGGGTCGTTCACGTGCTAGAAAAGCCAGTCGACATCCGCTGGCTCGAAATCCGTTTCACAAGCCGCGTTTGGCATCGGACAAACCCTGTGGAGCTGAGTCCTTACCCATCGGCTATTGATCCTCTAGGCACCTGAACTAATCGTGCAATGCCGGTCTTCCGGAGGATGAGAAACCTGGCTTGTTAGTCTTTCGCCGACTGCGGATGCCTGGCGTGCTCAACTTATTTGAGTGCATCGAGGCCGTGAACGCCAGCACCGGGGACTGGGGAGGCGAAGTCTGGGGGCCCAATAACCGCAATTTGCAATGGAAATGTCCACCCTATGAAAACCATCCAAGTCTTTGATCCGCCGATGTGCTGCTCGACCGGTCTCTGCGGCACTGTAATTGATCCCGCGCTGGTGAGCTTTGCCGCCCTGCTCACTGAGCTGGGGCAGAAGGGCGTGAAGGTGGAGCGCTACAACATGGGACAGCAGCCGATGGCGTTCGTGCAGAATCCAATCGTCAAGGCCATGATTGACCAAGAGGGCACGGAGGCTCTGCCGGTAGTTTTGCTGGATGGCGCGGTGTACTTGAAAGGCCGCTACCTGACCCATGAAGAGCGCGTGACATTGGCGCATGCGGTCCTCGCTGATGGAGCGGGGGCTACGTCGTGAAGCTTCCTTTATACCAGAGTGATACCCAGTCCACGACACGCTATCTGTTTTTTACCGGCAAGGGCGGCGTGGGTAAGACTTCGCTTTCCTGCGCCACGGCATTGAGACTTGCCGAATCCGGCAAACGCGTATTGCTGGTCAGTACTGATCCTGCGTCCAATCTGGATGAGGTGCTGGAGACGAAACTTACAAACCAACCCACCTCCATCCTGGGTGTGCCGGGACTCGATGCGATGAACATCAATCCGGTCGAAGCAGCCTCGGCCTATCGGGAGCGATTGATAGGTCCCATGAGGGGGCTTTTGCCGGAGGCGGCCCTACGCAGCATGGAAGAGCAGCTTTCGGGATCCTGTACGATCGAGATTGCGGCCTTCGACGAATTCTCCGGCTTGATCGGAGATCCGGAGGCGGCAAAGGACTACGACCATATCGTCTTCGATACCGCGCCAACCGGACACACGCTGCGCTTGATGAGTTTGGCGAAAGCGTGGGACCAGTTCCTCGATAAGAACACGAGCGGCACATCCTGTCTTGGTCCCTTGGCTGGTTTGGAAAAGCAGCGCGCCGTTTATGAACGGACCGTCGCACTTTTGGGTGATCCCTCGGCCACAAGGCTGGTGCTGGTCAGTCGTCCGCAGTTGGCCGCTCTTCACGAAGCGGAGCGGACCTCGAAAGAACTCCGTGCCCTCGGCGTGGGTAACCAGTGGCTGGTCATCAACGGCCTCTTCGAAACGAACTGTCCCGACGACTTGACGTCGCAAGCTATGCAGCAGCGCGGCGAAGCGGCCTTGGAATCCGCGCGGGATTTCATCGCCAGTTTACCGAGTTTCGTTGTGCCGCTCCGACCGATCAACATCCTTGGACTGGGCGGCTTGCGCGGATTGTTGGACGGGGAGGCGGAAGTCGCTTCGGCTCCGCAGTGCCAGATCGAGTGGGCACCACCCCATCTGGAGAGCCTCGAGTCCCTGGTGGTTGACCTCGAAAGGCAGGGCAACGGCGTCATCATGACCATGGGTAAAGGGGGCGTCGGCAAAACCACGGTGGCTGCCGCCATCGCGGTGATGCTGACGCGACGCGGCCATGCCGTGCATTTGAGCACGACCGATCCCGCCGCGCATGTGGCTCAGACACTGGCGGGGCAGGTGGATGGCCTCACGCTCAGCAAGATAGATCCCTTGGCCGAGACGGCTGCCTATCAACAGGAAGTCATGCGCGCTCAGGGCGCAACCATGGACAAGGCCGGTCGCGCTCTTTTGGAAGAGGACTTGCGCTCGCCCTGCACGGAAGAGATCGCTGTGTTTCGCGCATTCGCCCGCGAGGTGGGGCAGGGTGCCGACCGTTTTGTGGTGCTGGATACCGCACCCACCGGCCACACACTTCTGCTGCTCGATGCCAGCGAGGCGTACAACCGTGAACTTCAACGTCAGTCCCGCAGCTCCCAACCAGAGGCGGTCTTGCACCTGCTGGAACGGCTCCGCGATCCCGGATTTACGCGCATCTTGCTGGTGACCTTGCCGGAGGCAACACCGGTGCATGAGGCGGCGGCGTTGCAGGAAGATTTGCGCCGCGCCCACATTGAGCCGTTCGGCTGGGTGATTAACCAAAGTTTACTCCGCAGCGGGTCATGCGATCCACTGCTCCAGCGCCGCGAGCAGGCCGAGCATCGCTACTTGAGCGAGGTGGTGGAACAGCATTCCACCCGCACTGCGTGGCTGCCGTGGCAACCCGAGGAACCCGTCGGGCCTGACGCCCTGGCTCGGCTGGCGGCGTCGGGTGTCCACCCCGCCTTCCCCTCGATGTGAACTATGAGCACTGCCCCCGTAACTCCTAAGCCTTCCGCCCAGGGCGCCGCGGAACGTACTACCAGCCAGCCCCCCGGGAGGAGCCTGCTGGTCCGGCGAGGGCTTCTGTGGTTGACTGCTCTGGTGGTGGTCGCTTTCGGCGTTTACCGTATCAAGTTCCGGCCGTCCCTGGCTGCCGTCCATACTGTCCTCACCGGCGAAGTTCATGGCGAAGTCATGGGCACGGGCACGTTGGAGGCGCGGATCAAGACCACCATCAGCCCGCGGATTCAGGAACGATTGGCCGAGGTGCTGGTCGACCAGGGCGATGCCGTGAAGGCGGGGCAATTGCTCGCTCGGCTCGACGACGCGGAACTCAAACAGCAGGTCGCTGTCGCTGAAGCCGCGCTAGGGTCAGCTCGAGCCACCGTCGAGCGGGTCCGGGCCGATGAGTCCCGTGCCCGGGCGGTGATCCAACAAGCGCAGCTGGATCACAAACGTGTAGGGGACCTGATGGCAACCAAGGTAGCCTCGCAATCTGACTTCGACAAAGCCGTGGAATCTCTCCTGCTGGCTGAGGCGGATTTGAAGCGGTCGCAGGCCACCATTGTTGAAGCCGAAAGCCAGGTGTTTACGGCTGAGAAGAGCCTTCTGTATCGCCGGGAGCAGCTGGCGTTCACCGAGCTTCGGAGTCCCTACGACGGCCTCATCACGCGTCGCGACCGCGACCCTGGTGGCGTGGTCATGCCGGGTGGCTCGCTCCTGCAGCTCATCGCGACGAACGAAATCTGGATCAGCGCCTGGGTGGATGAAACGGCGATGTCGACCCTGGCCACGAACCAGACTGCGCGTGTGGTTTTTAGATCTGAGCCTGCCCGGAGCTTTGTCGGTGAACTGGCACGCCTGGGCCGTGAAGCGGATCGAGAGACGCGTGAGTTCTTGGTGGACGTGCGAGTGCGCCAACTGCCGTCCAACTGGACGGTAGGGCAGCGCGCTGAAGTGCTTATCGAAACGGGGCGGCGGTCCGGTGTTGTGATCATACCTGCACCGTTTGTCGTGTGGCGTGAAGGCAAGCCGGGCACGTTCGTTAACGACCACGGCAGAGCGCGCTGGCGGGACCTTGCCCTGGGACTACGCGGGGCTCAAACACTCGAGGTGGTCCAGGGTCTGTCCGCGGGAGAACAGATTATCCGACCGCTTGCCGTACGGCAGGGGCCACTGTCGGAGGGGCAACGTGTCAGCACGCCATGAACCTCGCCCTTCGAGATGTGCGCCACAATTTCGGCCGTTTTGCCTTCACAACGATCGGCATCGGGCTGTTGCTCATGATCGTGATGGGCATGGGCGGGATTTATCGAGGGCTGATCTATGAAGCGACGCTGCTTGTGGATCGCGTGGGCGCCGATCTCTGGGTGGTGCAGGGGAACACGCGCGGGCCCTTCGCCGAGGTCTCTCGGCTGCCAGCCACCTTAGAGGACCGCGTGCGTGCGGTTCCCGGCGTCATCGGAGCACGACGGTTCGTGTCGCACACCATCCAGCGCGAGCACCTGGGCCGGCCGTTGCGAATGGTGGTGCAAGGCCTGTCGTGGCCCGAAGACAATGGCCGCTGGGTTCCCTTGGAAGCGGGTCGGCCGCTTGGTCAGGCGCACTACGAAATGATTGCTGACCAAACATTGGGACTTCCGATCGGCGAGAAAGTTCAGCTTGGCAAGGACATCTATCAGGTCGTGGGTATCACTCGGGGGATGGTGGGATCGAGCGGCGATGGCCTTTCGTTCTTCACGGTCAGCGATGCGATGGCGATTCAGTTCGATATGCCGGGCGAGGCTGTTCGCCTCGAACGCGCATCCCGCCGCTCCCGCGCCGAAGGTCTCGATATTGGACGAGTGCAACCGCTGCTACTCGAACGAGCGGTGGGTCCAGCCAGCGGCCTTCCGGCCCTGGCCCCGCCCATGGTCAGCGCGGTGCTGGTCACACTGCGGGCCGGCGAGGAGCCTGGGCGCGTGGCTGCAACCCTTTCGACCTGGCCCGATATCACTGTGTACACCACCCAGCAACAAAAGGATCTGCTGCTGTCCGGCATGGTCGACAAAGCAACGCGTCAACTTGGGCTCTTCCGCGTGCTGCTCATCATCATTTCTACCATCATCATCGCCCTCATCATTTACACCCTGACGATCGACAAGATCCGTGACATCGCCCTGCTGAAGTTAATTGGTGCGCGCAATCGCGTCATTGTGGGGCTCATCTTCCAGCAGGCTTTGCTCATGGGAGCTTTCGGCTACGGTCTTGCCTGGTGGATGGGCAGCTTCGCCTTTCCGCACTTTCCACGCCTCGTCGTGATTGAGACACCCGATCTCATTCAGCTCGCGTTTATCGTCCTCGGGATATCGATGCTGGCGAGTGTTCTGGGTATCTGGAAGGCGCTGAACGTCGAGGCTAACACCGTCCTGTCCACATGAGCGTCGCCACTGAGCCATCCGTCGGGGTTGAGGCGACCGGGTTGACGAAGGTGTATGGGCGCGGACATACCGAGGTCGTGGCTGTGAGAGATGTGACGATCAGCGTGGCGCGTGGGGAGATTGTGGCCTTGCTCGGCCCCAGCGGGGCGGGGAAGTCCACCTTGCTGACCGCGATGGCGCTCATCAATCCGCCGACCGCCGGCCAGATTCGCATCGGTGGAAAGTTGGTGATGGATGGCCCAACCGCCTTGGTGGATCTGCGCGCCTTTCGGCGGCAGCACCTTGGCTTCGTTTTCCAGAAAGCCAATCTCATCCCGTTCCTGGATGCGCGGGAGAACGTTCAAGTGGCGCTTGAGATCAACGATGTTCCCTCCAACGTCGCCCGCCAGCGTGCAATGGGATTGCTGGACTATTTGGGTGTCGCTCATCGGGCCGACAACCTGCCGGATGCGCTATCTGGTGGCGAGCAACAGCGCATTGCCGTGGCGCGCGCGCTAGCCAACCAGCCGAGCTTGATTCTGGCCGACGAGCCCACGGCTGCGCTCGACAGTCACCGGGGTCGGCAGGTGATGGAGCTTTTCGCCAAGGTGGCGCACGAGCAGAACGCGGCGGTCATCGTCGTCACCCACGACGCACGCGCCCTCGAAATCTTTGATCGCATCGTCGAGATGGAGGACGGACGGTTGAAGTAAAACGGGTCTCATTCGGGGATGGTATGCTCTCCGCGGCGCCCGCCGAACCGGATCCACTTTTCTAACTCCACCGCAGCAAAGGCGGCAACCGCCACCAGAATGATCCGCAGCCAGGATTCCGCGCTGATCGGTGCGGTGTGGAACAGCCTGTTCATCACCGGAGCGTAAGTAAACAGGAGTTGCGCGGAGAGCATTGCCAGCGCGCCACCGATGGCCCACCGATTGGTGAACAGTCCAATGGTAAAGACGGAGTGGTTGAGGGAGCGGCAGCTGAACAGGTAAGCAATTTCCACGAGCACGATGACGTTGATGACGGCGGTGCGCGCTTCAGCCAGGGTTTCACCCTCCATTTTTAGCTCCCAGTAGAACAGCCAGAACGCCCCGGCTAGCATGATGAGCGACACCAGCCCGGTGCGCATGATCAGTGGGTAGGTCAGCAGTGGGCGCTCAGGCCGCCGAGGTGGACGCTCCATTAAGTCGTGCTCCTTGGGCTCGAAGACCAGCATCAGCCCAAGCAGGATGGACGTCATCATGTTCACCCACAAAAGTTGCACCGGCACGGCCGGCAGCTGAGTCCCCAGGACGATCGCTGACAATAGGATCATCGCCTCGCCTGCATTGGTCGGCAGGGTCCAGACGATGAATTTGGTCAGATTGTCGAATACTCCGCGGCCTTCCTCCACGGCTGCTTGGATGCTGGCGAAATTGTCATCGGTGAGGATCATGGCCGCAGCACCCTTGGCGACATCGGTTCCGCTGATGCCCATGGCCACCCCGATGTCGGCCTGCTTGAGTGCCGGGGCGTCGTTCACTCCATCGCCGGTCATGGCAACGACATGCCCGCGGGCCTGCAGCGCTTTCACCAAGCGCAGCTTCTGCTCGGGCGCGACCCGAGCGAAAACGGCGGTGTGTTCAGCGACATTGAGAAGCTCTTGATCGGAAAGCGCCTCTAACTCCCGTCCAGACAAGGCGACTAGGCTCCCGTGCTCCTCTCGACCTTTCAACCCGATCTTGCCGGCGATGGCGCGCGCGGTGACAAGATGGTCGCCGGTAATCATCTTCACGGCAATGCCAGCCCGCTGGCACTGCTGTACGGCCGCGATGGCGGCCGGCCGCGGGGGATCCATCATCGCCTGCAAGCCCAGAAAGGTGAATCCCTGCGTCACATGGGAGTGCTCAAGGCTGGCGTGGTGCGACTCCACTTCACGCCGGCTCATGGCCAGGACGCGGAGTCCTCTCACTGCCATGGCCTCGGCGGCACGGTGGACGGCGTCTTTATCGAGTGTGGTGAGCGCCCCGTCATCCCCGAGCGCGTCGGTGCAACGTTCCAGCAATCGTTCCAGCGCGCCGATTTTGTAAATCACCCGGCCCTCGCGTGCTTCATGCAAGGTGGCGCGGAACATGTGCTCGGACTCGAAGGGGATCGTGTCAATGACTGGCGTCCGGCTGTGCACGTCGGCGTGAATGACTCCGCCTTTTTCGGCGGCGACGAGCAGCGCCGCCTCGGTGGGGTCGCCCTGGACTCGGAGTCGTCCGTCCTCGCGCAGGAGTTGCGACGCATTGCACAGCACTCCGGCGAGCAGGCATTCCGCGAGCGCGGGATGTTCCTGCAAATTTGCCGACTTCGCATCGAAGAGAATCTCACCTGCGGGTTCATAGCCGGCCCCCGTCACCTGGTATAGCCTTCCCCCCGCGAAGATCTCCTGTACCGTCATCTGGTTCTCAGTAAGGGTGCCGGTCTTGTCGGAGCAGATGATGGTGGTGCTGCCCAGGGTTTCGACGGCGGGCAACTTACGGATAATGGCCTGCCGCTTGGCCATGCGAGAAACGCCGATGGCCAGGACAATGGTGACCGCCGCCGGAAGGCCTTCAGGAATTGCCCCAACTGCCAGAGCCACTGACGCCATGAACATCTCGACTGGCTTCTCACCTCGTCCCACACCGAGCGCGAAGGTGGCTACTGCCAGTCCAACAATGACCCACAGCACCAGTTTGCTGAACTGCGCGATTTTTTTCGTCAACGGGGTGGACAACTCCACCGCGCTGGAAATGAGATGCGAGATTCGTCCGGTTTCCGTTTCGTCTCCGATGGCCCACACCACGCCTGCCGCCTCGCCGCTCGTGACGAGGGTGCCGGTGTAGGCGAGGTTCTTCCGATCAGCCAGGATCGTGTCCCGCGCGAGGGCGCCAACATGCTTGGTCACGGGAAGCGATTCGCCGGTCAAGGCAGACTCATCCGCTTGCAGGTTCCGCACCTGGAACAGGCGCAGGTCGGCGGGCACGCGGTCGCCGGCCTGAAGCAGGACCACATCCCCCGGCACCAGTTGCTCCGAGTGGATGCGCGACTTCCGTCCGTCGCGCCGCACGGTGGTTTCGGTAGCGACCATCTTGGCGAGCGCCTCGATCGCTTTCTCGGCTTTCGCCTCCTGCAGGAAACCGACCACGGCATTGATCAGCACGACGCCGAAGATGACCGACGAATCCACCCATTCGCCAAGGAAGGCCGTGACCCCGACCGCCACCAGCAAGATGTAAACCAGCGGCTGATTGAACTGCCGCATCCATTTGAGCCACGCCGGCGTCGCGGGCCTAGAGGTGACGCGATTGAAGCCGGACTTCTGGCGTCGGCTCGAAACCTCATCCGCCGAGAGTCCGGCCGCAAAATCGACCTCGAGCAGGCGTGCGACTTCTGCGGTCGACAACTCGTGCCAGGAAATTGTGCTTCGATTCTCCATGACGATCTAGTGCAAGATCCAAAAGAACAGAATGGCAACAGTGGTCGGCATCAATGCCCCCAGGAACAGGCCTAACGGACTGATGCCCTCGTCCTCGAAGACCTTGGCGTCCCGCAGAATGCCTACTCCGGCGGGGTTGGGCGCATTGGCGATGACCGTCAAACCGCCTCCGGTCACCGCCCCGGCCACCAGGGCATACTTGAGTTCGTCCGAGAGTCCTTCGACCAGCGAACCCAAGTAAGTGAGCGCGGCGTTATCGGTGAGCGCAGTGAGTCCGGTTGCGCCAAAGAACAAGGCGCTTCCGCTAAGACTGGTCAGTAGTGGCTTAAGCCAGTAGGCCTGCAGCGATCCAAGGGTGACCAGGCCGGCGAGAAAGAATCCCACCAGCAGCCCCTCGCGAAGTTTGAGGTCGTCCTGGTGCTCGCGTGTGGCGGTCACCAGCCCCAAGAAGAGCATGAGCACTCCGAAGAATACATCGGGATGGTGAGCGAAACCCACCACTGCCGCCAAGAACATCAGGTGGGCGGTCGTCAACCACACGGGGATGGGACGTGATGGCTGGCGCTCCGGCTCCAGGGCGCTGAGTTCCTTTCGGAAGAGCCCAACCACGACTACGGTCGACACGACACATGCGGCCGCGGCCCGCCAGCCGAAGGTCTGCAGCATGAACGCCATGTCCCAATTCCATTTGGCCGCCACCATGAGAACCGGAGGAGCGGCGAAATGCGTGAGCGTGCCCCCGATCGAAACGTTGACAAAAAGCAGGCCTAGGGTGGCATACGCCAGCCTTCGGCTGATGGCGCGATCAAAATAGCGACGCTTCAGCAGCAGGGCCAGCAACGTCATGGCCGCTGGCTCCGTGATGAACGAACCGAGCAGCGGACCCAGGATCAGCGCTGCCAAATAGAACCCGATGCCCTCGCGAACCGGCAGCCAACGTGCAGCCAGCGAGATGCACTGCTCGGCCAACGTAACCACTGGGCGTGTCGCGGCCACGACCATGACCACCAGGACAAACTTCGGTTCGGTGTAGTTGAGCGACTCCACATAGGCGACGGCGTCGTGAATCGATCCCTTCAATCCAGCGATGCCCATGAACAGAGCCGCTGCCCAGAGCCCGAAGACGACTTCGGTCTCCGCCAGGAAATGCAGAAGTTGATGCTGCACGGATCCCGGAGGATAGTGGTGTGCCCAGTGGGCAAATCGTTTCACGGAGAAGGTGTGCAGCACCGCGAGTCCGAAGAGGACGGATGCCAGGAGTTCGGAGGAGGATGGGGTCATCTGGAGACGGGGTTAGAGATGAGTGCGAGATGAAGCTCTTTCCAGCTGTCATCGAGGGAAGGAGTGATATGCCAGGTCATCCACCCCTGGGACCTAGCGGGTTCAACATCGTTGTCCAATCGGTCTCCGACCATCAGAACGCGGTCCGGATCGACGCCTCGTGCGCCTAGGCGCGCGGTGAGTATGCGAAACACATGAGGATCCGGTTTGCTAAATCCATGTTCGAAAGACCAAAAGCAGAGTTCCTTCGCGAAGAGGTTGAGTCCAAGGCCATGGGGAGCCAGTTCATCCGCGAGTTCATTGAGGGAGTAAGCTTGGGCATTCGAGGCGATTCCGAGGAGAACACCGCGATCGCTCATCTTTTTCAGAACGGCCACCGCCTCCGGAACGAGACTGATCGTGTGAACGAGGGCGATCTGCCGTCGGATGAATTCTCGTTGCTGATGAGATGAGAGTGAGCTGAAGGCGGGCAAGGCTGTGGCTACTATTTGAGGCCAGTCGACTTCCGGAAAGGCGATTCCCTGCGCTCTGACCTCTTGTTGTTTTTTCGAGACCGCTTCCCGGCAGGCCAGGGAGAACTCGAGGTGAGACCGAGGCGGAGGCGACCCTAGCATCTCGCTGCAGAGCTTCGTCCATTCTTCATCGGCATCGGTCCTGGGCAGCGCTACGCGTAACAGGGTGTTGTAGAGGTCGAAAATGATGGCTTGTGGGTTCATATCAGCGGGTCCAGAGGAGGGGGAACATGGAATCGGGGCGCGAGGCCGTCCGGATAAACTCGTGCTGACAGCGTTGTGATTCTATTGAATCCGCGACGTTTCTGGCCCTGGGGGCTCTGGCGGGTGCGGCGGGCGGAGAACCCGTCTCGGCGAGACGGAGCAGCCGCTCGGCGTAGGCAGCTCCGGAAAGCCGGCGTCCGGCCTGGGCTGGCCATGGTGGCGACTGCAGGCGTCCCTCGGCCGCGCGTCGTCGCCATTTCGACAAGAAGGGATTGAGCGGCGCGCACCGTCGCCAAGATTGGGCGACGGGCTGGGACAGTACCTCGATCTGAGCTTCCAATGTCAAACGACTGAACGGCAGGGATGATGGGGCGGTGGCCCGTGACAGCCAGGTTGGGGAATGAACCAGACTGTGCACTCGTTGGGGAAGCGCTGTTCGCCATTGTTTGAAGCGCTCTTGCTGACGCGCCTGCTCACGGGACCAATCGAACAGATGCGTGTCGATGAGGATGTCCTGGTACGCTTGCGGGAACTGAAACCCGAGACGGTCCAGATCCGGAGCGACATTGGGGAGTGTGCGGCAGATCAAAGGACGTTGAGCCGCGGCTGCCTCGAGGTACGGGAGGCCGAATCCTTCCTGGATGGAGGTCAGGAGTATTGCTTCGCTGGCGGCCATCAGTTCCCTCACGCTGGGGGCTCTCTCACCCGCGTGGTCCAGCAGGCTCAAGCGAAGATGCCAACCTGATTTCTGAGCCGCAAGTGCCAGCTGCTCCGCATAACGAGACTCATCGGCCGAGCTAACGCCAGCGGTCGTTATCAGCCATGCTTCGGGACGGAGCCAACGGGTCAACAGAAGGGCTTCGCAAACATTCTTTCTCCGGAGCATCCGGCAGGGCAAAAGCCAGATCGGACCAGGACGCTGATCTAATGATTTCTGTATCCATCGGGTGGTCTGTCGTTGTCGTGCCGGTGAGGGGGGTGAGCCTGGCGAGCTGGGGTTAGGCAGCCACCCCACTCTCCCACGAAAGTGCCGATTCAGGACGGAGAAATCTCGATGATTGATCGTCGCGTGCCTGATGAATGGTTTGTTCGGTAGGAGTGTTTTCGCGACTTCCTGGATGGATCGATAGCCACTTTTCTTCATCTCGCTCCAGCGACTCCACCGATGATCAAACCACCAATCATGGTGATGCAGCAGGAGTCGGACATTCGTCCGTTCGCAGAACTGAGTCAACTCGCGGGCCAGCAGCAGATTTCGACCGAGCCCGAGATTGTGTGCCCAAACCAGGCAGTTCGAAACATCGATCCGACCGGCCAGCATGTCGAAGAAGTTTCTGAGGCGAGAGCGGATGCGAGGGAGGGGGGAGGTCTGTTCAGCGAGATAGCCCAGAGAGGAGTCGATGTGGTGATGCACCTTGGCTGGGCGGATCTGTTCACGGAACATTCGGAGCCAGAGTGAAGCAGGGGCTTCACCTCCTAGCAGCACTACCTCCGTAAGCGAGGAGCCCAATGCGCTGGACAGCGCCGCGGTCCCCAACTCGATGACACGGCGGACTCCTCCGGTGCGGAAGTGATAGTGGAGGATGACCAGTTGCACGGGGACACTGTAAGCGCGGGACCAACAGGGAGCGAAGAGATTTCTCGATGCGCTGTGTTTCGTGGTGGGAGACTGGAATGTGACACTTGACAGCGACGGGTGGCAGACTGTCTATTGTGAACATTGAAGCTTCAGTGTCCGTCGCAGCTTCACAAAGGGTTCAGGGTCTAATGATCCTGGAGGCTACATGAATGGTCGGGCCGCCATTCCATAACGTCGGGTAAACTGTGGCCATGTCTCCTCATTGGAATTGTTTGACCTTTTGTTCGGCTTTGTTGGGCTTTCGGATCTCACGATCCTCTCCGCAGCCGAGCCGGTATTCATTCAGGGGAAGCTGCTCCCCATCGATGCCTCCCTGAGAGATTTGGTTTTCCTCATCCATTGAACCGAGTGGTTCGTTCGTCCGGAGCCGGTTGATGTCCGCTGGGCATCGGGCGGCCTAAGGGTTCGGAGTCGCTAGATTCTGAAGGCAATCGGAGTGGTCGGGCCGCCACTCTCTACACTGACTTGATTGGCGAGGATGCGGCGCATCATGTCGCAGCGTCGGCGGGCGCGGGTCGATGCCTGGTGGCGCTACGAGCCGGTGGTGCTTTGCATCCGTGCGATCAACAACCCTGATTGGTCCATGAAAAAACTTGTTCCTTCGGTGCTTCTTTCTCACGGCCTACTTTCGATTTTGCTGGGATTCCTAGCACTTCAGACGGTTCCCGATTTGAGCCGCCTCAGTGGGATTGTGGGCTTGCTGGGCGGCGGTTTCAGTGTGCTATGGGCACTACTCGGCTTTTGGGGGAAGCCCCAGCGTGGCTGGGCCATGTTGACTCTTTCCGCCACGGCGTTCGTCATGATATCGCAAGCCGTCATGAACTGGCTGCCGGCAGGCGACCCGGTCGCCGGGACTCGAAACCTGGCGATCCTGGCGACTGTGATGGTTGTAATTACCGTCGGAACCTTGATGGCGGTGGCCCACATTGGGGTAACCCTCATGCTGGATTCATCAACGTCCTCCGCTGACCTCCGATCACGAGCCTCCACGAGAGATGCGACTGGTGCTTCCGAGTCCGAGGAGTGGAAGTCGGCTCGAAGGCGCGCCAGTCTACCGAACGGGGAGGAGGCACGACGGAGATGATCACCGGTCGAATCAGTAGCCTTTGCATGTGTTGTCTCGTGATGGTGATCTCGGCTCTGAGCGGCGTGATCGCCGTGGACGCCCAGTCTAACGGAGTTCCCGTTTCACCTCCATCGTTGCCCACCACGTCGGCCGCAAGCCCGCAGATTTGGTTAACCTTTGGGCTCGATCGGATCGAGTGGCTCCATCAGGCGCCGGTCGCGGGGATCCCGCTGTGGCAATACATGGCTTCGCTCATCTACATCTTCCTGGCTTTTTACGTGTCCAAGGTGCTGGACCTGTTCATTGCGGGACGAGTCAGACGATGGGCAGAGGGCACCTCGACGAAACTGGATGACCTGCTAGTCCAGTTGCTCCGTGGGCCGGTCAAGATCATATCCTTCGTGA
Source organism: Verrucomicrobiales bacterium (assembly GCA_016793885.1). NCBI lineage: Bacteria > Pseudomonadati > Verrucomicrobiota > Verrucomicrobiia > Verrucomicrobiales > Verrucomicrobiales bacterium. The sequence continues at coordinate 16,305 of JAEUHE010000183.1, read as the reverse complement.
TCCTGCTGCACATCGGGATGCGGGTCTACTCCTGGCCCGATGTGCTTGCGGAGGTGTTTTCTAAGTCCTCCAAGATCATTGTGGCGGTTTCCATCACCTACGTTCTCCTGAAGGCGATGGATCTGGTGGTGGGCTTGTGGTACCAACGGACGACGACGCCCGAGAATGAGCAGTTCGGCAAGCAACTCTTGCCGCTGATTGGCAAGAGTTTGAAACTCTTCATTATCATCGTCGTGGCGCTGGTGACCTCTCAAAACTTGGGTTTTGACGTCACCGGTTTGATAGCTTCTCTATCCATTGGAGGGCTGGCTGTAGGTCTTGCGGCCCAGGATACCCTGGCCAACCTGTTCGGTGCTGTGGCTGTTTTGGTGGACAAGCCTTTCAAAGTGGGAGACCGAATTCAGCTGGATGCAGTCGACGGCACGGTCGAGACGATCGGGTTCCGAAGCACTCGAGTGAGGAACCTCGACGGTCATCTGGTTACCGTCCCCAACAAAACGATGGGCAATGCGACGATTGTCAACATCACCGCCCGACCCAACATCAAAACCGTGATGAACATCGGGATCACTTATGACACTTCAACCCAGGGCGTCGATGCAGCGGTCAGGATCATTGAGGAAGTTTATCGGCAGCATGAAAACACCTCCGATTTAATTGTTAGTTTTAACCGATTCGAGAGCTCTTCCCTCAACATCCTCGTGGTGCACTGGTGGGGTAATACGGACTACAAAGCTTACCTGGCCGGACTTCAGCAGATGAACTTGCGGCTCAAGGAACGCTTCGATCAAGCCGGAATCGAGTTCGCCTTTCCCACCCAAACACTTCACCTTAAACAGGAGCAGAAGCCCCAGCAGAGTGCTTCCTGAGCGTGCAGCCCCATCGATTTTATGTCTGACTTTTTTCAAACCGGCGCCATCGCCACCTTGCATCGTCTCGGCCCTACCAACCTCACGCGAATGGAGGGTGAGTTGGCGAAGTTTGCGGAGGAAACGCCCATTGCGCTGGTGCTTCCATGCCATGTTCGGGAACTCGGGACGACTGCGCTCCGGCTCATCTTGAAGGAGCTGAAGCAAGTGAAGTATCTCAGCCAAATTGTCGTTGGTATCGATGGAGCTAGCTCGCGGGACTGGAAGCGCGCTCAGAAGCTCTTCTCATCCCTGCCTCAGAAGCCCGTCTTGTTGTGGAATGATGGGCCGCGGATGCAACGGCTTCAGGCTCAACTCGCGGATGCTGACCTCGAGTTGGGGCTCCCCGGCAAGGGGCGTAACGTGTGGACCTGTTTTGGATATGTCCTGGCCGCAGAGAGGGCCACCATCGTTGCGTCACACGATTGCGATATTCTGACGTACTCGAGAGAAATGCTGGCCAGGCTGTGCTACCCGGTCGCCCATCCGAACCTGGGACTCGATTTTTGCAAGGGCTACACGGCGCGCTATAGCACTCGGCTGCACGGGAGAGTCATGCGGTTGATGTTTACGCCGCTCATTCGTTCGTTGGAGAGCATCCTGGGTTCACAACCCTTGCTGATCTATTTGGACACCTTCCGTTATCCCCTTTCGGGTGAAATTTGCCTGGACCTTGACTTGGTGCGGCGCGTTCGCGTGCCCTCTGATTGGGGTCTGGAGGTAGGGATGCTGGCGGAGGTTTATCGCAACTCTGCACCCCGGGCAATTTGCCAGTCGGGGCTTTCGGATCGATATGACCACAAGCACCAGGAGCTCTCGGCTCGCGATGTGGACAAGGGTCTCAATCGGATGGCAACCGACATTGCCAAGACAATCTTTCGGGTGATGGCGGCAGAAGGAATCAAACTCGACGCCGGACTCTTCGACACGCTCTACAGCGCCTACATCCGGAGAGCCGAGGATACCTTGCGGCATTACAACGCGGACGCCCTGATCAACGGTCTTTCTTACGATCGTCACGAAGAGGAGGTAGCGGTTAACACCTTCGTGCGCAGTATTCGAGCTGCGGCCAAGGCATTTATGGAAGATCCGCTCGGAACTCCGCCCATCCCGAATTGGAATCGCGTTCAATCTGCTCTACCAAACTTCCTCGAACAGATGCGAGAAGCAGTCCAGCTCGACAATGGGAACTCACTCTAGCAGAAGCCACCGCCGTCGCCGAGGCTATAGCGGGACGAGCGTTCCCTACAGTCCGAAGTGTAGGAGCCGAGGTGACGAGGCTTGGTTCATGGAGGGGAGCTGGCTATGATCGGGCTGATTTGCACGATCCTTCGGTTCTCACTCATTTAGTGCTCCTCCGCGTTCTCCGCGCCTCCGCGAGGGATTCCGGCAGCCCTTCCGAGTCAGGGGAAGGATCTTTTCTCGCGGAGGCGCGGAGAACGCGGAGAGGAAAAGGTTCATGGGGAGAGTCTAGATAGGTGGTTGGCTTTACTGCCCGCGGATGAGGGGCAGCAGTTGGCTGACGTTGACGCCTCGGGACTTCTGCTGGATATCGCCCGCGTAGCGAGAGTAAAGCGTTCGAGCCTGTTCGACGAGGGATCCGTAGGTCGAGCGCAGCTCGATGGCCGACAGTTGTCGTCCACCCGAATAATACTGCTGAGCCAACTTGCCTAATGCCCAGGTTGTGGCGAAGGACATCACCGAGCTGGTGGCTTGATTGCCGATCGTCTTCACCATTCCGCCGCCTACCTTGCCCAACAATCCCCCCAGGAGCTTCCGCGCATAGCCCTCCAGCACTTGAGAAGTCAGGCCGACCCCCGCCGCTGCCAACAACTCCTTAATGTGGCCGCGGCCCAGCTCATGGCCGTAGCTTTTGCCAATGCGATAGACCATTTTCATTTGCAGAGGCACAATCGCCATGGTGGCGAGTGATTCGGGCAGCAGTTCCAGTGCGCCGTTGAGAATGGCGTAGTTCATCACCATTTTCTCCACGTCCGCGTTCTGGGATGCGGAAGGGAGCCCGAGCGGCTGTGTCGTGTCCGCCAGCGGTTCGAGAGCGAGCGCTTCGGCCGCGTGGGTGACGGGCGCCGTTGCTGACTCCGCCAGCTTCAGTTCTTGCCTCAGTCCCGTCAGAAAGGACTTCTCAGCCTCCGTCTGGGCGCCGTCGGCATCGCAGACGCAGACCGCCATTTCGTACGCGAGTTGGCGCAGTTCGGGGGATTGGAGCTGGGCCGCGGCTTGCGCCGGCGTGACCTGTTTGAGCAGCACCCGCTGGTAAAGCGCCGCCGGATTTACCTCGGAGTGCGGAAAACCCTCGGCGATGCGTTTGATTTCGGCCCGCTCGGCGTCGTGTTTAGCCCCATCGGCGAAGGCGGCCTGGAGCGCGAGAGTGAGAATGGATTCCTGTTCAACGGTGGTCATAAGTCGGCATGGCTAGTTCATATGCGCGCTTTAAACTAGCCTGTCCGAAGCCTCTGGCAACTCCCCGCGAAGGTTCGGGTGTCCCATGGATCCTTGTGGCGTGGACTGCTGTAGCCCTCTACAGCTTTTTTCCGCCGACGGAGTCGGCAACCCTAATGGTGGAACGACTGATCTCACCCACTTTAACCTAGAAACGGGAATGGCCTGGCATCGGTCTGTATAGGTTAGTCGCTGGCAGGGTGCAATCTCATATGGACAGTAACAAGGTACACTGTCTCATTAGCCCGCATGAACGAGCGACTCTGTTAGGCGGAGCTGGCGGATCAAGTGAACGGTTGGTGGAGTGGTTAAGAATCTTTGAAAGATTGGCAAAGCCGAGTCCGAGTAACATGTTGAACACCTGCTTGGTCTGAACGGCCTTCGGTAAGGTAGTTAAGCTTTGTAAACGCTGGCACGAGATTCGAAGCGTACGGACAGCGTGTGCATGGGTTCAACACGCCGTCAGAGTAAACGAATGGCTGGATCATGGCGTGAATTGCGAGCATGATTGAATAGAACTCTGAATCCTATGGCACACAACTCATGGATGAGGTGGCGGCTCGGCGTGTTCGTCGCAGCGTGGTTCCTGGATAGCACGGGTTTTGGAACTCCGGCGGTCAATGATGACTTCGTCAATCGAACGGTCTTGGAAGGAGAATCGATCACGGTCCATGCAGATTTTCTTAACTCGACCTATCAGTCGGCGCCACCCGATCCGGTGTTCTTAGGTCTTGAACCGCCGGGATGGCCGGTGTTGGCTGAGAAGCCGATTCCCTCGGGATCCCCCAACTGAAGGAGGGGGATCGCAATCCACCATCGGTCGCTTGACAGGGTGCTGAGGAGGTAGGGATGATTAAGGGTCTCACGACACCTGGTTCTATGAAGCTTACACCGCGCGCCCGATGGCAGGAAACCTGCCCGAACCTATTCTTCCTCGATGCCGGGGAGCCATCGGAACTTGAGGGTTACCTGTTGTCGCTGAAAATCCTGAGTCCGGGTCAAAAGGTTCGGTCAGCCGCCAGGGCCGGGGATGGCAATATGAACTGCACCCTAAGGGTCGAGACCACAGACAGCTCGCTGATTGTGAAGCAGGCGCGGCCCTGGGTTGAAAAGTATCCTCAGTTTGCCGCTCCCTGGGAGCGTGCGTTCAGCGAGGCGGAGTTCTATCGCATCGTGGACGCGCACCCCCCATTGGCGAGCCTCATGCCGCGTCTGATAGCGTTTGATCCGGTGGCACATGTCATCGTGCTCGAGGATCTGGGAATCGCCAGCGACTATACTGGGATGTATCGCGGGCAGCAGATCTCCTCTCGGGAGATCGAGGTTTTGGCCGAATTTCTGTCGCGCCTTCACCGTGATGAGAGGCGCAACTCCAACGGCTCACGTCTGCCCAATCGCGAGATGCGCGCCTTGAATCATGCTCATCTCTTCGAGATTCCGCTAGCCGTCGACAATGGTTTGGATCTGGATGCGATCACGGATGGGCTGGCGGCGCAAAGCCGGATCTTGAAGGGCGATCAAGGCTATGTGCGCGAGGTGGCACGTTTGGGGCGGGAAGTTTATCTTGCGGATGGCGACAGCCTGCTGCATGGCGATTTCTATCCTGGCAGCCTGCTTCGCACTGCCGGTGGGCCGCGGGTGATCGATCCTGAATTCGGATTTTACGGCCCGGCGGAATTCGATGTGGGTGTTTTTCTTGCTCATCTCCTCCTCTCTAGCCAACCCGCGCATCTGCGTGATCTCTGGCGTCGCGCGTATCTCGCTCCTGCCCCATTCGACGACAGGCTCATGATCCAACTGGCGGGCGTGGAGATCATGCGGCGCATCATTGGCTACGCGCAATTGCCGGTGGGATACGGGTTGGATCGGAAGTCTGAATTGCTTCGGATCTCTCGGCAGATGGTTCTTGAGCCGCAGCAGAGCCTGCTGCGCCTCGTTGAAGCTCAGCAGTCCGGGAACTTATGAGAGGAATCCATCGGCGCAAATTTCTGACTCTAGGCGCTGCGAGTCTGGCGTGGGGTGCCCTTCCTCGGCTCGGTGTCGGAGCCGATGCGCGTCCGCCGGTAGATTTGGGGGATCGTATTCGAGGCCTGGTTTTTGGAACGGTCATTGGTGACGCATTGGGCGGGCCTATTGAGTTCCAGGCTCGTGAGCGGGTTCAGGGTCTGACGGATCCCCCCAAGGTCTGGCGGAATGGTGAAACGTTGGATGCGGATGGGCGGGCGGCTGCCGCAGCTCGGTTACGGCTACGATCCTATCGGGATCTGCGTCCGGGGACGGAGTCCTATGGACAATGGAACCCCAACTCCTTGCCCGGAACGATCACCGACGACTCCCGCCACAAGTTGGTGCTGCTTCATGGGCTGCATCAGGTTGATCGTGAAAAGCGATGGCCGTTCACGGTGAAGGATCTAGCGCAAGCCTTTCTGACGTGGCCCAGTTCTGCGGCGGTCGTGGGCCGGGCCGGTTACGCGGAGCTGGCCAAAGACTGGCTGGAGGAGTGGCAGCTGGGCGCGAGATGGGTTTTGGGAGAACGAGATCTGCTGCAGGCGCTGCCACCGGAGCGAATGTGGCAAGGGTTGGCCACGTGCTGTGGTCAGATGACTCTCTTGCCGTTGGCGGTGTTGTATGCTGGGCAGCCGACGGCGGCCTATCGGGCGGCGTATACGTTGGGATTTTTCGACAATGGCATCGGGAAGGATTTAAACGCGGCTTTGGTGGCGGGCCTGGCACACGCGCTTACGGTTTCTTATGAACCCGGCGCTCAATCGGCTCCCTATCAGGCCCTGGTGAAGTCCATGCGCGAGACCGACCCGCTTCGGTTTCAGAAGATCCGATGGTCCGAGCGAGCGGTCAACCGATGGCTGAACCTGGCGGCGTCGATGGTGAAATCGGCTGAGGGTCAGCCCGCCCGATTGTTCGTCTCGCTCGATCACGAATTCGCCCAGACCACGAAGTGGGAGGCCCAGGTCCCGTTTGTGGTGGCGTTCGCGTGTCTGGAGTTGGCGGACTACGATCCTCTGGCAGCGCTTCAACTTTCCATGGAATGGGGACACGACACCGACTCCTACGCCCAGCTAGTCGGTGCTATCGTGGGTGCCATTCACGGAGCGTCGTTGTTTCCGTCTGCCTGGCGCGAAGCGGTAACCGAGCGCTTGAAAGCGGATCACGGCATCGATTTGGATGAAGAGTGCCGATTCTTGACCCGGCTTCATCGAGACGCCCAGGGTCGCACCCTCGTGGCTGAGGCGTGAGGTTTCGGACTTGGTGCAATGGACAATGAACTATCCCTGGGGCTGGGGCGTGTAGCCCATCCAAAGCGCGTGCATTCCCAGGGCGCAGAGGACGATCAGGGTGATCATGAGCAGCCGGCCGATGGAATGGAACGACAGAGCGAGCAGGAGCGACGGGAGTAGGGCAAGTAAGAGTAGGATGAAGCCGCTGATGCGCGCCCAGTTGGCCTCGGCTTGCAGGCCACGTCCGGTAAACCAGAGGGCGACTGCGAGCACGAACGCAACCACTGAGACCCCGGCCAGGAGGTTCATGGCCATTTGTCCTAACGCTCCTGCGGCTCGCCCCAGCAGGCCAATGGCTTGGGTCATCCCTTTGAGCATCAGCAGAATCGCATCTGGGTTGTCGCCGAAGTTGGGTTCGGCCGTTGGGGCGGTCAGGCGATTCCGGATCTGATGGCCCGCATAGAGCAGCAGCGTGGCTAGGGAGGGAAGGCCCATCGCGATGCTAGTGGCGATGAAGCCGGTGGCGAGGCCTTGAAGGGTAATCGGGTTCATTCTGTCGTTGCGTTGTTCGGGTCTCTCACTCGCTGAGTCGGTGAATGGTGTCACGGGCACTGGGTGTGCGCCATTCGCCTTTGGGCGTAGGTTTCGGCGCGAGTGTCTTTGGTGCCGTTTATCACCATTTCGTTTTTGTTTGAAAGAAGCCGTGGTCTTCCCTCGAGTAGCTCCATGGCCTAAAACTCAGACCCGATACCCATGGATGACCTTGCACCCACCCGGTGGACGCTGATCGAGCGCCTGAAGAAGACGGAGGATTCCCGTTCCTGGCAGGACTTCTTCGATGCCTATTGGCGTCTGATCTATTCGGCAGCGCGCAAGATGGGTTGCACGGAAACCGAGGCTCAGGATGTTGTTCAAGAGACGGTTATCTCGGTGTTTAAGTCAATACCGGGTCTGGAGACCAAGGCCGAACGGGGCTCTTTTAAGTCCTGGCTGCTCAAGATCACCCATCGACGGATCATTGATGTGTTGCGTAAACGCCCGCCTGCGCATGTTCAGCCTGCACCCAAGGTCGACCACGAAAGCACAACAGGTCCCGTGAACAAGGTTGCCGACCCTTCCGGATTCGGACTCGAGGCTTACTGGGAAAAGGAGTGGAAGGAGAACCTCTTTCAGGCGGCTCTGGATCGGGTGAAGTCCGAAGTCACGCCGCGGCAGTTCCAAATCTTTTATCTGCTCATGGCCAAAGGGATGAGTGCCAGTGAAGTTGCTAAGGCCCTGCGCGTGTCGTCGGCTCAGGTCTACCTGACGAAACATCGGGTTGGATCGCTAGTGAAGAAAATCGTGAAACGTTTAGAGAGCAATCGATGAGGTAGGCGGGGAGGTGATTTGGACGAGTGAGATCCTCCCTCGGAACACGGGCAGCGGAATGGTCCGTCAGGAACCTGAAGGGTTCGGGGTCCGAAAACCCCGCACCCCCGCATGGGGGTGCCACCCTTCCCTTTCCAAGACGTGGCATCGCTGCGCGATGCTTTTGCTTTTTGGGCGTCGATTCCGGGGATCTTCGATCGCCCGGCTTATTTTTATGACCCCCACGGGGGTCGGAAGACGAAGGGCAGTAAACGTCATGCTACAACTATCAGTGGTCGAGCTTTTAGCGCGGTTCTTCGATCTGGTGTTTCTTTCGTCCAGCGAGAACGCCCAGGCTCTGCGTCGCACCGCTCGGCCAGTGAATGACCCCGTTCGTGACTCCTTCCGCTTTGCCGAGGCCGAAGTGGAGAGTGATCGGATCTTGAGATAGAAAACCTTTTCGTGAGACGACTAACGCGTGATGGCGCTCACCCCGGCTGTCCTGGAGCTCTACGCGGGCACCGATTGCATTGCGGTTGGATCTTCGTCCGATAAGTTGAAGGCGGATCCAGGAGTTGCCGAGGTTTTGTTCGTTTCTGAAGAGTTTGCAGGGTGCCTCGAAATCATTGATGGCCACGTCTAGATCTCCGTCGCCATCGAAGTCGAACACGGCGCAGCCACGGGAATTGCCCGCATAGTCCGTCTGGGAGAAATCTCCCACATGATACCAATGGCCTTCCTGGTGCATGAAAAACAGGTTGGGCTCGTTGGCATAGCGGTTGATGAAGCGGGCCTGCGCCAGGTGCATCTCGCGTCGCTCTCCCTTCAGGCGAGGGGTGCGCTCCTCGGTGCCGTTCAGGATCGAGAAATCCAGCGTCCCGTCGTTGTCGTAGTCGATGGCGCTGCCATCCCAGGACCATCCCATCTCGGCGGGCTCGAACAGCGAAGCGAAGCGGTTGGTCAGGGTGCCGCGTCCAGTTTCAGTGTAGAGGCGGTTGTTCACGGTGACGGACAGGAAATGCAGCGTGTCATCGGGAAGGGTAATGGTTCCTGGATCCATCCGATACCGGATCGCCTGGCCTTCCTGATACACGGGTATGCTGATCTCCGATACGAAGGCTTCGAAACTTCCGTCTCGATCCAAATCCATGACGGAGAATCCCATCCCATTGTTGAGCGGTTGAAACTGGATTTGCTCGCTGCATTCCTGGAATTTCAGCTGCCCCAGATTCCGATAGATCCGGGCGTTTCCAAAGTCGTTCAACGAGAAGAGATCCGGCTTTCCGTCGCGATCGAAATCCCAAGCTCCCACCGAGTGTGTCCAGCCGGTGTCGTTGACCCCCGCTTGCGGCCCGATGTCTTCGAAGCGATGGCGCCCACCTTCGACGCGATGGTAATAGAGTCGGTTGGGTTCAGCGTTGGTATTCTGCTGGCTGCGGATCGGTCCATGGCCCTGGTCCCATCGACCGAAACTGGCCGTGTAGACATCGAGCCAGCCGTCGTTGTCGGCATCGAACCAAACGGCTTCGTGGGTGATGTCTGCATGCCTAGAGAAACCCGATTCGTCACTCACGTCAGCGAAACGGCCGCCTCCCAAGTTCTGAAAGAGCCGGCAGGGTTGAGCCACTCCGGTGATGAACAGATCCAGGTCACCGTCGTTGTCGTAGTCCACCCAGTAGGCCGCCCGGCTCTCCCCGGTGAGCGCCAGTCCGGCGCTTGCGGTGGCATCGGTAAACCGTAGGCCAGCTTCGTTGTGAAAGAGTCGGCCCCCCCCGAAGCCCGCGAAGAAGAGATCGTCGAACCCGTCTCCATCGTAGTCACCGGCGGATACGCCTCCTCCCGCGATGTCCATGGGGATCTCCAGGACAGCGCGTTTGGGAATGGAGGCTGGGTTGCTCGAGTGGCGAAAGTTCAAGCCGACCTCCCTGGAAACCTCCCGGAACATGGGTTTGGGCAATCGCTCGATGAGACGCTTTTTGGCTTCGTGCGAATAGCCGGGCAGTCGGGGAGGTTGTGCGGTTGCGGGATCCGGGTTGGAAGCTGGGGGTGTCGTGGTGGCCTCGAAACTCACCTGAAGATTCAGGGTGCCGGCGGGCACATCCTTCAGCATGGTCTTTCCGCCGGGCCAGCGAACCCACAGCTGCGCTGGACCCTTCGGCCAGCCGAGGACCACGACTGGGCTTTCTGAGGACAGGAATCCCGATCCACAGTGCAGCTCATGGATCGGCCCGCTCCGAGTTCCCTGAACGAAGCGGAGTTGAGCTCCAAAGCCGTTCCGATTCTCGGCTGGCCCCTTCAGGCTGATGCGCAGACCCGGTTGAGCGCTCCTATTGCGCCAGACCCTGGTGCTGGCTCCCATCTGGGTCACGACCAAGTCCAATCTGCCGTCGCCATCGAAGTCCCCTAGGGAGGCGCCTCGTTGCTCTCCGTAGACCTGCACGCCTGATTCACGGGGGGCAACCGCCGTGAATCCTCCTTGCCCATCGCCCTGGAGCCACAGTCCTCGGCCACCGTCGTAGCGGCCGGTTTCGCGATCTACTCCGAAGAAGTTCTGACTGAGGAAAACATCTTCGTGGCCATCGCCATTCGCATCGCCAACGCAAACGGCGAACGCGGGTGAGAATTGCGCTTCGATGGGGAGGCTCTGGGCGGCGAATCGGGTGCCGCGGTTGAGGAATAGGGTGGAATCGAGCCAGTTGACTGTGTGGATGGTAGTCGCCTTAAGGCGATCCCCGAACATCTCGCCGGTGCTGGCTGAGGCGAAGGCGCGGTACGTTTCGAACGATTCACGCAGAAAAGGCATGGCTTGGGAGAGGGTTTTGAAATCGCGCAGTGGGACCTCCTTCCCCAGTCGGGGTTCGAGATAGGCTTCCACAATATCCCAGGTGCCATTCTCATCGAGATCGCCGGAATAGATCCGGAGTCCGTGGTTGAGATGGGCTTGATACTTATGGTTGCGACCCCAATTCGCGGCGACTAGATCCATTCGTCCGTCGCCATCGAAATCCCCCGCTGAGACACCAGTCCACCAGCCGATCCAGCGATCCAATCCCAGCGACGTCGTGGCTTCGGTAAACTGTCCACCCCGATTCTGGAACACCCGAACTGGGCCCCAGTCGCAGGCGAGTACCAGCTCGGGCAACCCGTCAGCGTCCAGATCGGTGAACACCGCTCCGTTAACCAGGCCGGCCTGGCTAAGAATCTTGGTGTTGCCGGTGTCTGCTGAGAATCGGCCTCCCGATTGCCGGTAGAGTCGGGAGGGCGTGGCTCGAGGATATCGTCCAGGAACGCTCAGGCCGCCCACGAACAAATCCAGGTCGCCATCCCCATCGATGTCGCCCATGGCGAGCGGGCCTGGATTGATTTCTCCGCCTTCCCAATTCGGCAGCCGCTCCGGGCCTTGGCCGGTGAGCACGAACTCCAGCATGGATCCGTGGTCTGGGCTGACGGCTTGGTGTGAGGAAATGCCCATAAGCAATCGGTTGGTACTTCCGGCCGTGGCCCAGCAGACGATGCCGGATAGATCCTCGGGAGATTGGAGTTGAAAGGCGGGTGCCTGCACCGGATTGAAGCTGCCTCGTCGATTGTTGATAAAGATTCCTGGCGTGGTGCCTTTTCCTGCGCCCACCACCAGATCGAGTTGTCCATCGGAGTTGAGGTCGGCCCAGGTAACGCCCGGACCTGAATGGCTGAGGTTGCGAGGGAGCAGAGGCTGCCGTGCATCTCCTCCGGTTTCTGAAACCACGTGCTGGTGACGGAGCGGTGGGGTGGATTCTTCGAACCACGTGCGGAGCGGCGGTGCGGCTGCAGCAGGGGATGGGGAGGCGACGACTGTAGCGGCCGCCCGGGCGGGTTCCTGAATGAGGTAAGCATGGTCAGGACTCACCTGAGTGATGCGGCTGACCGCTCCCGAACGCCAGGTGACTTGGATGCTGAGCGAGTTGGTTCGGCTCCCGGTGGCGAACACCCTTAATGGATCGTCTCCCGAGAGATATCTTCCTCCGGCCAGTACCTCCTGACTTTGTGGTGCGCCGAATCCGCTCACTTCAATACGGCTGCCGATGCCTTGCGTGTTGGGAGCAGTTCCGCGCAACCGAAGCGCGATGCGCGAGCCGGTGGCGTCGTTGCGTAGCAGCGTGGCTGGCTCGTTGAGATTGTTCAGCGCGACATCGAGGTCCCCATCGTTGTCCAGGTCGGACACGACCATGCCGTTTGATATCCCGGGGAGGTCGAATCCCCAGGCCTTCCCCACTTCCTCGAAGGTGAGATCGCCTTGATTTCGGAACGCAACATTGGGCGTTCGTAACGCCGGCCACGGCTCCTGTGCGGCGGCTTCTCCCAGCTCGCGTTCGCGTCGGCCGCGGGCCTTGAGCACATCGGAATCTATGGCGTTTTGGCCGTGGCCGTTGGGTACCAACACGTCGGGATAGCCATCGAGATCGACATCGACGAACGTGCAACCCCAGGACCAACCGGAAGCCTCCAGTCCGGCCAGCTGGCCGATTTCGGTGTAGCGTCCATCTCCCTGATTGAGGAAAAGGGTATTGCGCTGGACGGGTGGGCGGGAGTCCATTGCGTTGATGTCGAGCGGCCATCCCCACCACGGCACCAAGGCGTTTTCGAAGTTGCTGCGCTCTGTTTGGCGATCCACGGCTTGACGGCTGAGCATGTCGACCACGAAGAAGTCGTCCCAGCCGTCGCGGTTGATATCGGCAAAATCGACGGCCATCGAAGAGAGGGGCGTTTTGCGCAGCGTGAGTCCGGGAGCAGAACGAAAAGTGCCTTTTCCGTCGTTGAGCCAGAGTCGGTCGGGTGAAAAGAAGTCATTGCAAACGTACAGATCGGGAGCGCCATCTGCATTGACGTCGTGGAACATGGCTGACAGCCCCCAGCCGTGAGGGGCTTCCTTGAGCGGATCGCCGGCCTCATCCAAGAACCGGCCTTCGGTCCAGGAGGAGAGGGTGAACGTTCCATGACCGTCGTTGAGATAGAGCAGATCGGGTTCGCCGATCTCAACGGCCGAGATGTCGTCGCCGTTCTTGAGAATCCGAAATCGATCCCGGTGCTCAGGGGGGACGATGATGCGGTTGCCTTCCCGCTTGAGGCCGAAGCGCGTGAGTCCTCCGTCCTTGATGGTCGTGGTGCGATAATTCACCACATAGAGATCGAGGTCGCCGTCGTTGTCGATATCGGCGAAAGCCATGGAATGGCTGCCGAACTGTTGCGCCAAGCCGCTGCCAGCGGTGGATTCCTGAAACTTGCCTGTGCCGTCGTTGAGGAAACTGCGCACACCTTTGCCGATACTGGAGACCAGCAGGTCCACATCGTCATCGCCATCGAGATCGGCCAGGCACGCCCCGCTGGAGAACTGGCCTTCGCAAGCAATGGTCTCATTGGCGGAGCTGAGTTCGAACTTCCACCCGCCTCGATTCAGATAGAGCTGGTTGGGGCCTTCGAGCCGACAGAAATAGAGATCGCACCAGCCATCGCCATTCACATCCCCGGCTGCGACACCAGAGCCGTTGTAAAGGATCCGGTTTTTGGAAGCCTGCGCGAGGGAAAGGATGTTGGTGAAGTTCAGGCCAGTCTCGCTGGCGGGCATCTTCGAGAAACCTGCCTTGCCTGGCCCGGGGCCAGCGACCCGAAGAGGTTGGGAGCGAAATCCTTCCCCCTCCAGCCATCCGCCGGGCTGAGCGCTGTGGAGATCCAAGGTGCCGGCATTTAGGGTTAGCGCCAAGAGCAGAGGGATCGATCTCGTTTTGAAGCTCGCGCGAGTGGGTTGCAAAGTGGGGGCGTTCAAGGGAGCGCAGTCAGAATAGACTATTCACTCGGCCGGTGTTGGATCATGCGTATCAGCAGAGTTTATTTATAGGTCATTTGGCCGATGCTTTCAATCTCGAAACCGGGTGTGATGATTTCCTGGTGGGGGGCAGACGAATAGGGAGTGCGGCAGACCTCTGCCGCTTGGGTCCTCCCGGCGTAGCTGGGATCCCCCTCCGGGGGTGCCGAAAAGCTGCAGAGGGCTACAGGACTATGGAACTATAACCCTCGTCGGATCGGTGCCCGATCAACTCCATACTGCTACGGGGTTCGATCACCTCCAGTTCTTGCTGGGAAACTGGCCGTCGGTCGCTAGGGTGGCATGGCAAGTCCGTAATGACCTGAGTGAATCCACAACGATTCCATTTGAAGTGGTTGGAGACGAGCCGCCGGCGTTCTCGGCGCGCTGCGGTGCAATACGCTCTCTGCCTGCTCTGGTCAATCGCCTGGGGTGGTGCCTTGGCGCAGCCACTCGCCCCTCCCGACTCGCTCCAACCCTCCTATGCGGATTGGCAGGCGGCTTGCGCAAAACTGCCACAAAACCGGGTCTTGCGCGGACGGTTGCCGGCAACCGAGCTGCTGCCGTTGCGCTCTTTCGCCCCTTTGGATGCTTTGCTGGACTCCTTCGGCGCGACCAGTCGCACAGGCGCTCTGGCCCGAACCGAACTTTGGCTGGGTACCCCGCCCAGTCCTGACTTTTACGATCTGCAACGCGGGCACTTCTTCCGCCAGCCCAGCGCCTTTGAACCTTTTGTTCAACGGGAGCAAGTTGGTCCAGGAACGGAGGTCATCCTCAATGGCGACTTGCATGGAGATATTCACTCCATCCTGGGACGGCTGGCCTGGTTGAATCAGAAGGGCTACTTGAGCGGCTTCAAAGTGATCCGCCCCGAGGTTCGCTTGGTGTTCTTGGGGGACTATGTCGACCGCGGGGTTTATGGTGTCGAGGTCCTGTACACCATTCTGCGGCTGAAGCTTGAGAATCCGCAGCAGGTGATTCTGGTGCGCGGCAATCATGAGGATTATCGTCTCGCGGCCAGCTACGGATTCTTCCAGGAAGGCGTCTCTAAGTACGGCCGAAGCTTCAACCCGGTCAAGATCGCCCGAATCTTCGATTTTCTTCCGGTCGCGTTGTATCTAGGCAGCGGCACCAATTACGCCCAGTGCAATCATGGAGGGGTCGAGCCCGGCTACAACCCAGCCGGCCTGTTGGAGGCTCCGGCAACGGTGCGGTATCAGCGGATCGCGGCTTTACGGCAGGCGACTTTTTTTCGCGAGCATCCCGACGTGCTGAAGGGGGTGGACGGCCTGGCTTGGTCTGAGCTTTCACCTCGTTTCATCGATTGCGTGCCCTCCAGCCCGACGGTGCCCGTCAACCTGGGCTTCATGTGGAACGACTTCACGGTGACCTCTGAAGAACCGGCACTGGCCTACGATCCCGGTCGCTCGTCCATCTTCGGCCCGGGTCCCACGCAGGCCATACTTCGGCTGGGCTCTGGGCCCAATACGCGTCTTCGCGCGGTGTTTCGTGCCCATCAACATTCAACCGTTCTGAACCCGATGATGAGTCGTTTACTCGCCAATCGAGGGGTGTATCGGCATTGGCAGGAAGAGCCAACCGCTCCGGCCAAGGAGTTGGACCCGAAGGTGGACGCTGAGGTGGGACGGCGGATTGCCGAGGGATCGGTGTGGACGGTGAATGTGTCGCCAGATACTCCTTATGGTTTGCGGCTGGGATACGAATTCGATGCGTTCTGCATTTTGCGAACGGAGCCATCGTTCGAGGATTGGAGGATGCGGGTGATCAATATCGAGAGCAAAGCCGGGACGACCGGGATGTAGTGTGGGCCGTGTCGGCCCATCGGGTTTGGAACGTCCGAGGACGGACGTCGCTACAGTGTAGTGTGGGCCGTGTCGGCCCATCGGGGTTGGAACGTCCGAGGACGGACGTCGCTACAGTGTAGTGTGGGCCGTGTCGGCCCTTTCTTCCTCAACCGAGGTGCGTGTGCATCAACTGGTTGCTTTTTGTTCTAGCGGGGTTTGCCAGCGGATTGGCCAGCGAAAGAGCTACTACGGAGTAGCTCTGGATAAGGGTGGCGATACTCCGTCACTGCTCGCTAACGCGGACTGGCTTCAGCGCCTTAGGCTCATAACCGACAAAGATTATGAAGCCAACATACCGATTGTATCGACGGGGTGCCAGCGGTCGTTACTACGCCCAGGACCGCACAACGAACAAGCAGGAGAGCCTCGGGACATCCGACAAAGCCGAGGCAGTTCGGCTGCTCAACGCCAAGAACGAATCCGCCTATCATCCTGGTTTCAACATTCACCTGGCGCGCACCTACCTCTCTGCGGCGGATCCAACCGTTGCCACGCGAACCTGGCAAGTTGTGATGGATGCCCTCGTAAGCTCGAAAGCTGGGAATGATCCGAGCACCGCCGCTCGCTATGAACGAGGGCTCAAGCAGGCTGCGCTTGATACGTTCCGAGATCTACCGGTGCTCCAGACACAGCCTGAGCACATCCTCACC